>CAKORS010000010.1 GCA_934101605.1 uncultured Bacilli bacterium | reverse complement strand
CAAGTCCTAATACAAGACCACCACATATTAAACCTAATAATATTTTATTTTTCATTTTTATCACACCTTTCATTTAATTTATTACAACAAATAATTATTAATCATCATAACAATCACCATCATTTATCCTATATGATTTAATAATCTTATCTGCCATATCTTCAAGGTTTATACTTTTTTCTTCATCAGGATTTTCAATAATAGCAAAGTAAATTGGATAACCATTTTCTAATAGACTATATCCTACAAATTGTGCTGTATTATAACTAAGTTTAAATTCAGCAGATAGTGTAAAGTATCCTTTGAACTTTGTAATATTATAACCATTAATATTTAAATTTTCTTTTGATGTAATTGTGTAATCATAATTATCGGCATAGATTAACCCTCCAACCACAGTTGCATTTGCAATGAATTGTGGTTTCATAACATCAATAACATCGTTGCTACTTTTAATAGCTTTATTATCTATGTTATATTGAACTTCAGTGGCAGAATCTACATACTGATCATATATAATAAAATATCCTTGTCCATTATTTTTATATCCTGTAGATGCACGTCCTGGAAAATCAGGAGTACTAAGGCAATACTGTGTGGTGCTTAAATTAACACTAAGAGTTCCTTTTAGATCATCTGCTATTTCATATTTTTTGTTTGATGAATTATTTTGCATATTATCATTATTTGAATTACTATTATTTACTTGTTTTCCACAACCTGTAGCAAGTCCTAATACAAGACCACCACATATTAAACCTAATAATATTTTATTTTTCATTTTTATCACACCTTTCATTTAAATATAAGAATGAATAAAGAAATTATTGCAACAACCAAAACCATGAGTAAATATGATCTAATCCAATGATTTTTAGCAGTAACCCATAAATTACCTCCAAATTCTGCTTTTCTAGGATTGCTTATAAAGTATAAATTTACTTCATCACCAAATTTATTGAAACTTATAAATTTCCTTCTATATATTTTGCCGTTGTAACTATACTCATAAGTAGCCATTACTTGACCAGTATAGCGATAACCAAATTGAGTATCATACTCTCTAAGATCTTGTTCTTTTATGAGTTTAGCCTTAACTACATGACCTTTTTTTATTGCCTCTTCTAATAACTTTTTCTTTTGAGTGGGATGATACATAATTTTTTTTAAATACACAAATATTGGTGTTATAAAAATTGCTATTGCAATACCAAAGGAAAGGGCTAAAATTAGATTTGTTATAATTTCTATACTCATAATTGATTTTCCTTACTTACTAACAAAAAATTTATCTAAATATTCATTAAACGTTTTTTCATCATTTATATTTTCTGATTTACTTATACTGAATATTTGAGTAATATTATTATCTTTTATTCCAAAGAAATTATCTTCTTCACAATATTTAAGTTTAGAAGTTAATTCTTTTGACCAATCAAGTTTATCATATAATTTGTCTGCATCATAATAAACTTGCAATCCTTTTGTATCTGTACTATATAAAGTAATAAAACCTTTAATATAATTTCTATAGTTCAATGTAGAAGATTTTGGATGTACTAATTGAATTGTATCAATAAATTCATAATTTTTTATTTGCTTATTTTGAACAACAGGCACGTTCATAATTTTGTCACTAATATATGGCTCTTTATTATCATCAGTTGATAGTGCGTTAAATAATTCTTTAAAACCTATTAACATTTCAGTTTTTCCTCTATCAATTGCTACTTTATATCCTACTTTTTCAGCATCATCTACTTCAAACAAACTGTTGTAATGAGCATAGAATACTTTATTTCCTATTTGCTTAGCAAAATAATAATTATATGAAGAATTGCCAGATTGTTGACAAGAAATAAAAACATATTCGTCATTGGATTCAATTATTTTGATATTTTCAAAGGAAAGTTGCTTTTTTCCTCCACCTAAAATACCATTATTAAAATTATTTACAAATTCACTTATATTTGTTGAATTGCTTTCTTCAAATTGAAAGTGAAAATGTGTAGAATCATTTTTCTCATAGTAAAAAGATACGACATTTGATAAAGGTGCAAAACTTATTGCTGAAAATTTAACATTATTTGTTTGTTTAAAAACTAATGTAGTTTCATATTCTTTAAAAGCAAATTGGCTTATTGCCTCATCAAAAGTATAAGCTGATTTAATATCTCTTGAACTATCATTATAAGCAACATTAGGATTATTATTTGAGTTGCCATTGTTTACTTGCTTTCCACAACCTGTAGCAAGTCCTAGCATCAATATCCCACATACTAAACTTAATAATATTTTCTTTTTCATCTTTTCCTCCTTTTATTTTGTTTAGATTTAAATGTTTTAAAAATAATTTAATTTTCACCTCCACACATTGATAAATTTATATGTAACATTAGAAAGATCTAATTTACATTGTATAAAACGATAAAGGTAAAATATTGAAAGTGTTAATGTTAACATATTTGTTCGTGAAACAAAACTACTTTCACGAACTTTTTAACATGGTAAATAACGATTAAATGTATCTACTGAATCTCTCTTGTAATCTAGTGATGCATGAACATAAATTGATTGGGTTATTTTCCAATCTGAGTGACCTAATAATTCACTAATAACTTTAATATCAACATTTTGTTCACGTAATCTTGTGGCAAATGTATGCCTTAATGAGTGAAAGTTAAGTTCTTTAATACCAACTCTTTTTAACATACTAGCAAAATATTTTTCTACTGCTCTAGGATCTTTTGGAATTATAGTATTATTTGTAAAAATATAACAATCATTTTCTTGTTTATATTTTCTTAATATTGAAACTAATATTTCAGGTAATGGTATTACTCTTATAGATGATTCGGTTTTTGGCTTATCAACAACTAACTTTGTTTTTGAAGAACTTTCATCATCTAGATTTTTAATTCTTTGAGCAGTTCTATTAACACTTAAAGTATTATTTATAAAATCTAAATCACTCCATCTCAATCCACAAATTTCACCAACCCTTATTCCTGAAAAAAGACCTAATAAAATACTTAAATTTCTTAAATTCATATTATTAGTTAAATAATCTACTAATAATTCTTCTTCTCTTTTTGTAAAATAAGTTATTTCGTTTTTGTTTTTCTTGAATTGTATTTTTTCCACAGTAAATTTTTTTCTATATTTCTTCTTAACTCCATAATCAATCGAAGCTTTTAAAATAATGAACAAATTACTCTTTAAAGAATCAGAAAGAATACTGATCCTATCGTTTTCAAAGAACAAATTTATATCTTCATTTTTAATCTTTTTAAAATTTATATTTCCTAATAAAGAAATAATATATGTTTCAATTGTTGTTAAGTATTTTGAATAAGTCGAATTCTTAACATCACTTTTTTTACTTTCTAACCACTCATATAATACATCACTATAACTTTTAATTCTTGCTTTTTTAAATAACACATTAACACTCCTTTCTCAATTCAATATTTTATTTTAAAGTTACATTTTTTAAAAATTTATAATTCATTTTCACAAATAGCGTTGATTTTTACAAAAAATGTCGGATTCTATGGTATAATTAATAAGGATAGGGGTCTAGGTTCGTGAAAGTAGTTTTGTTTCACGAACTTTTTTCATCTAAATTATTACACAAAAAAACTGATATAAATTACATATCAGTTAGACATAAAAAAACGATTTAACCCTTGAAAATAAAGGCTAAATCGTGAATTTTCTTGGCAGGGACAGAAGGACTCGAACCCTCGTGATCAGTTTTGGAGACTGACATATTACCACTATATGATGTCCCTAAATTCCATTTTTTTCGAACAAATATATTATATCATAACTGATAGATATTTGCTACTTTTTAGGTTGTTTTACTTTTTTTCATTTCGAATCAAATTTTTGATTTTGCCACCAGAAGTGCCACCAGTCAAAAATGTTCATCTTGACAAAGTCAATGTTTATAAGGGTTAAATGGCATTTACAGTCTCAAATATAGCGGTTTTGGAGACTCCTATTTTACCATTAAACTAATCCCCTAAATGACTACTATATTATATTATATATTCTTTAGTTTTGTCTACTATTTTTTTAAAATTAACATATATTTTATTAGGTGATGTAATGGCTATAATTAGTTATAATACTAAAGAAAGAGAGTTATTAGCAAGACTTATGAGAGCTGAAGCTTTAGGTGAAGGTGATCTTGGTATGCTTATGGTTGGTAATGTTATTATTAATCGTGCGATTGCTAATTGTCTTACTTTTAAAAACATAAGAAGTATTAGTGATGTTGTATATCAAAATCCAGGAGGTTTTTCTGGGATTAATTCTTCTTTATTTGTTGGGAATCCAACGCAAAAAGAACTTGATCTTGCAGATAGGATTTTAAGAGGGGAGTATTATTATCCAGCGACTAATGCTTTATGGTTTTATGCTCCTGCTTCTGGGTCTAGTTGTGTTTCTTTATGGTATGATCAGAGAAACTCTGGTAAGTATAAAAATCATTGTTTTTATATTCCTAATGAGGGAGTTTGTAATACTATACATTAAAAAAAGATTTATAATTAAATCTTTTTTTAGTTTGGAATAATAAGTATTTGACCTATACTAAGATTTGTATTTGTAAGATTGTTTGCTGTTATTAATTCATCTACTGTTATATTGAAGTTATTTGCTATTTTCCATAGAGAGTCACCTTTTTTAACTGTATAGGTTATATAGTCTGTAGATTTAGGAATTATTAATTCTTGACCTATTTGTAGTAGATTAGATGTAAGATTGTTTGCTTTTTTTAATTCATCTACTGTTATATTATATTTCTTTGCAATGTTCCATAGAGAATCTCCAGTTTGAACTACATATGTTAGATCACTATCTGTATCTTCGAATCCTGGTAGTATTAGTTCTTGTCCTATTTGTAAAGTATTACTTGTTAGATTATTTAAGTTTTTTAATTCATCTACAGTTGTATTGTATTCATTTGCAATAGACCATAGAGAGTCACCTTTTTTAACTACATAAACATTTTTTTCTTCATATTGTTTTGGTATTAATAGTTGTTGTCCTATTTGTAAAATATTAGATGATAAGTTATTGAAACTTATTAGTTTATTTGGAGTTGTTCCATATTCGTTTGCAATAGACCATAAAGAGTCTCCTCTTTTAACTGTGTATACGATGTAATCTTCAGTTGTTATTTCCTCTTCTTTTTGTGGTATTAAAAGTTGATCACCGATTTGTAAAGTATTACTTGTTAAGTTATTAGCTGCTTTTAATTCATTTACTGTTAAATTGTATTTATTTGCAATAGACCATAGAGAGTCACCTTTTTTTACTGTATAGTATGTTTTACCAGGAAGAGAGTATGGAGTTCCTGTATATTCTGCGATTGCTTTTACTACTGCTTCTACGTAATCTAGGTAATTATTTTTTAATTGTGAAACATCATCTTGAGTTGAATCTAAGAATCCGTATTCTACTAAAATTGGTTCTGTATTACCTGTTTCTCTATGTATAAAATAATAATCTTTTGAGGTATTTTCAGGCAGTCTTCTTTGATAGTATTTTCTTCCATTTTGTCCTGCTTTTTCTATTTCTGTTAGAACTTTTTTTGCTAAAGTATCGTTATTTCTTAAAGCGTAGATTACTTCAGCACCATCTCCACCTCCTGCATTTATGTGATTAGATACTACAATGACGTTAGGATCATTTCCATAAGCATTTAGTATTCTATTTACTCTTTCTGTTTTTGATAGAGTTTCGTCTGTTGTTCTTGTTTGAGTTACAGGAAGACCTAATTCTCTTAATCTTTTTGCCATATAATTGGCAGCTTCTAAAGTATAATCTTTTTCTATTATTCCGTTTCCACTGGCTCCTGGATCATCTCCTCCATGGCCTGCATCTACGACTATTCCTTTTACTTTTCTAAAATCCATTTTAATCACCTATATTAGTGTATGAAATAAGTAATTTTTAGTGATATAATATATTTGTTGATTTAAGGAGTATGTATGACTAATATAATTAATGGTATTGAAGTAAGGGATTATTACTTTAATAAATATAAAGATGAGATTTTTAGAAATCATTATAAAATGAAACTTGTTATTATATATATTGGTAATGATCAGGCTAGTAGGATTTATGTAAATAAGAAAAAAGAAATATGTGATAAGCTTAATATTTCTTGTGAAATTTTACATTATGAATCTATTTTAGAATATGAACTATTAAAAATTATAGACGGACTTAATAATGATTTTTCTGTTACTGGTATTATGGTTGAACTTCCTTTACCAAATAATATAGATAAGGAAAAGGTTATTAACTCTATAGATCCTTTAAAAGATGTTGATGGTTTAACTATGGATAGTTTAGTTATTCCTTGCACAGCTTTAGCTATTATAAATATTTTGAAATATTATGATGTTTCGATTAATGATTCTTCTATTGCTATAGTAGGGTATAGTAATTTAATAGGAAAACCTTTAGAAAAATATTTTATAAGTTGTGGTATAAAACCTTTTATATGTAATTCTAAAACTAATGATTTAAAAAATATTTTATTAAATTCTGATATTATAATAACTGGAGTAGGTAAGTATAATTTAATAAAAGAAGAGATGATAAATGAAGGTTCTATTTTAATAGATGCAGGTATTGTAAGACATAATAATAGGGTGGTTGGAGATTGTGATTTTAATAATGTTAAGGATAAATGTTTATTAATGACTCCAGTTCCTGGAGGAGTTGGACCCGTTACTACTATTATGGTTGTTAATAATTTAATTGATTTATATAAGAGGAAGTTTTTATGAATTGTGATATTAATTATTTATTATATAGATTATCTTTATCTAAATTTAGATCTAGTTTTCATTTAAAAGATAAGGATATTTTATATATAAAAGAAAAGGGCATGGAAAGGATAAGAGAACATGCTTATGATTTTATCAATAAGAGATTGAAGGATGCATCTATAGTTAAAGATGGAAAGCAAACACCCATGAGGGGGCATCCTGTATTTATAGCACAACATGCTACTGCTACATGTTGTAGAGGTTGTTTAGAAAAATGGCATCATATAAAAAAGGATAAGATATTGGATGAAAAGGAAATTAATTATATTGTGGATGTTATAATGGCTTGGATTAAATTAGAGTATAATAAAAAGGCTTAATGCCTTTTTATTTTATGATCCTGTACTTGTATATTTTTTAATTCCTAATTTAAAGGAAAGTAATGCTGGTATTAAATAGAGTCCTACTATAATTGGTGAAAATGCATAAAGAATATTATTTGTTTTTCCTAAGAAATACATTAAGGGATAATAATTTACACAAGCATATGGAATTATAAATGTAAAAAATATTATGAATCCTTTTTTAAATATTCCTATAGGATATTGAGCCATATGTTTTCCACCATCTGTAAAAAGATTTCTTATCTCAAGACCTTGAATTGTAATAAAACAATAAGAGGCCATTAATGTAAATATAGAAAAGAATATAGTTATAGAACTTAATATCATTAATAATAAAGTTATAATTTTTAATATATTAAAGTTTATATGTAATTTAATTAAAGCTATAAATAGAACTACAATAGATTGGATTACTCTAGATAGTTTTATAAAGTCTATATCTGATGCGATAGATTGTATTAAAATATTTTGTGGTCTTAATAAAATTCTATCGAAGTCTCCATTTATTATTAGATTATCAAATAGATCTATTCCTCTTGCAAATACTTCTATTAATGAGAATCCTAATTGTATTATGGCAAAGCATAGTAATATTTCATATTTTGTAAATCCTTTTATATTATCAAATTTATCAAATAACGCTACTATTATAAAATAATATGAAAAAAATACTAAAAATTGAGCAAAAAAAGTTATTATGAATGATTTTTTATATTCTAATGTTGTTTTTAAATGCATTTTAAACATTGATTTATATATTTTCATTTTAACCACCTTGTATTATGGCTTTTTTAGTAGCTTTTTTAGATAAAATTATTCCTACTAAGAATAATACTATTATCCAAAGTATTCCATTTAAAAGATCTGGTATTGCATTATATACTTTTATATTTCCAGAATATATTCTAAATGGAAGGTCACATATGTATCTAAATGGTAATAAATATGCTATTTTTTGTAATATATTTGGAAAAAATACTATTGGAACTGTTCCTCCAGAAAATATTTCTCCTATAACCATAAATAATGTCATTATACCTTTTTCATCTAATGTATAAATTGTTAATAGATGAGTAATCATTTGAAATGATGTTGCTACAAGACTTGATATTATTAAGCTTATAATAAATGTTAGAAAACTTAGTATGCTGTATGGTAAATTAAGACTATATGGTTGTGGGATTATAAAAGCAATTATAGTTGCTGGTAAAAATCTTAATAAGACATTTGCTAATCTATTGGCATACATAGTGGCAAACCATTTATGATATAGATTGATTGGTCTTATGAATTCGTATGCTATATTACCATTTTTAATTATTGATATTAAATTTCTATCTTTTGTCCAGGTTAATATTAAGGAAAAGAATATTTGATTTAACCATAGATAGGATACTAATTCTTTCCAGTTCATGGAAATATTTGATGTATTATTTGATTCATAAAAGGCTAGGTATACAGAAATAAATACTATGCCAAAAAATACTTGAGTTGAAATTCCTGCTAAAGCTGCTGTTTTATATTGCAGACTATTTATAAATCTTATTTTAAATATTGAAATATATTTTTTCATATTTCGAATTTTTTATATAACTTTATTATAATATTATCTATTTTTTCTGATTCTATTTCTATATTATCTATATTTACTAGATTTGATAAATATTTTATGAAATTAGAAATAGTTGTTTTGCTATTATCGATTGTAAAATTGTAACCATATTCTGTTTTTTCTTGTTTTATTATACTTTTTTTATTTAGTTTTTTTATTTTTTGATTAGTATAAACAGATACATTTTTGGTATTTCCAAATTCTTCTTTTAAGTTTTTTAAACTTCCATCATAGAGTATTTGGCCTTTACCAATTAAGATTATTCTTTTTGCTAGAGTTTCTATATCACTCATATCATGCGTTGTTAATATTATTGTTGTTTTTAATTCTTTATTAATTTTTTTAATAAATCCTCTTACTATTTCTTTAGATATTGCATCTAAACCTATTGTAGGTTCATCTAAAAATAAAATGGATGGATTATGAATTAATGAAGCGGCTATTTCACAGCGCATCCTTTGACCCAAACTTAATTGTCTAACGGGAATTTTTACTATGTCTTTTATATTTAATAGATTTATTAATGCTTCTTTTGTAGTTTCATATTTTTTATCATCAATATTATAGATATCTTTTAGAAGATCAAATGTATCTATAGCGGGTATATCCCACCATAATTGACTTCTTTGACCAAATACTACTCCTATATTTGAAACATATTTTTTTCTATCCTTCCATGGAGACATATTATTTATTGTTATGTTTCCTTTGTCAGGCGTTAATATACCACTTAATATTTTTATAGTAGTGGATTTTCCTGCTCCGTTTGGGCTAATGTAACCAACTATTTCTCCTTTTTTAATTTGAAAAGATATATCTTTTACAGCATCAATATAGATATATTCTCTTTTGAAGAATTGTTTTAAAGCACTTTTAAGACCGCTTTCTCTTTTAGTTACTTTAAAAGTTTTACTTATGTGGTTTACATTTATGAATGACATTTTTTGTTTCACACTCCTTTCACGCTTTACAACGCAAAAAAACACAGTTTTATCTTACCCAGGGGGTATAAATAATTGTGTTATGTTTTACGTTTTCTTGCAAAATGTCTACTTTAGCTTAACACTTGTTTTACTTAGTTGTCAATAAATAATTTACTATAATGTGTAAAAGTGTTAAAATTGTTATAGGTGATTTATGTGACTATAAATGTTAAAGGTTTAAATGTAAATTATGTTCAATATGGAAAAGAAGATGGTTTAGATGTTGTCTTATTACATGGATGGGGTCAAAATATTTTAATGATGGATCCAATAGGACAAGGGCTTAAGGATCTTTACCATATAACTATTTTAGATTTTCCAGGATTTGGAGAAAGTGATAGTTTAAAAGATGCTTATACTATTTCAGATTATTATTTATTGTTAGATGAGTTTTTAAATAAATTAAAAATAAAAAAACCTATTTTAGTAGGACATTCTTTTGGGGGTAGGGTTGCTATATATTATGCAAGTAAAAAACCAGTAGAAAAGTTAGTATTATTTGGGGCTCCTTTTGTAAAAAGAGTTAGTGAACCTACTACTATGATGAAGGTTTTAAAAACTTTAAAGAAGATACCTGGTATTAGATCTTTAGCAGAATATTCAAAAAAGTATATTGGTTCTAGGGATTATAGAGCTGCAAGTCCTGTTATGAGGAAGACTTTAGTTAATATAGTTAATTGTGATTTAACTTCAAATGTAAGAAGTATTAAGTGTTCTACTATAGCTATAGCAGGTGAGAATGATACTGAGGTGCCACTTGATGAAATTATGCTTTACAAAGAGTATATAGATGATTGTGAAGTTATTGTATATCCAAATATGACACATTATGCTTATTTAGAAGATAGAGTTAGAACTATTAGGATATTGAGAGCTTTTTTCGGAGGTAAATAATGAAATATTTTTTAGTTAGTTGTTGTTTATATTTTATTTTAATGTTAATAAAAGAAAGATATGGTTTACATATGTTACAACAAAATGAATATAACGTTAATAATAGGTATATAAAATGGATTGATAGTAATTTTGGTAAGATTTTTTGTTTTTGGGATTTATTGTTATTTGTATTTATGCCTATAGCTTATTTTTTGAAAACTCCTACTTTAGTTAGTGTTGTTTTTCAAATACTTCTAATATTTTTAATTATTATGTATGTTATAGAAAGTATTAAAAATAAAAGAAGAGTTAAAAAACCTTTGGTTTATACATCTAGGATAAAAAGACTTATTGTAACTCTTATTATTTTAGATATAATACCTATTTTAATGTTTATAGGTATATTTGATATGGATAAGATTAATATATATAATATTATTTTAATTCTTATTATTTATTTTTCTTATTTTATAGTATTTATTTCTAATATTATTAATATTCCGGTTGAAAAGTTAGTTTATATTTATTATAAAAATAAGACTATTAATAATTTGAATAGTTTTAATAATTTAGAGGTTATTGGTATAACTGGTAGTTATGGTAAAACTAGTAGTAAGAATATTTTAAATGATATTTTAAGTGTTAAATATAATGTTGTTCCAACTCCAAAGAATTGGAATACTCCTTTTGGGCTTATGAAGACTATAAATGATGGATATATTGATAAATTTGATGATATTTTTATAGCGGAAATGGGTGCTTATGCTGTTGGAGATATAAAAAAGTTATGTGATTTGGTTCACCCTAAGTATGGAATTATTACAAAGGTAGGAACTGCTCATTTAGAGAGTATGGGTAGTGAAGATAATATTATTAAATGTAAATTTGAACTTATTGAATCTTTACCTAGTGACGGAGTTGCTATTTTAAATAAAGATGATGAAAAACAGGTTAATTATAAACTTAAGAATAAAGTTAAAACTATATGGATAGGTGTTGATAGTAAGGATGCAGATTTTATTGCTAGTAATATAAAGATATCTAGAGATGGAATGAGTTTTGATTGCGTTATTGGTGGTAAGAAAGTTAAGTTTAAAACTAAATTATTAGGTATACCAAATATATATAATATTTTAGCAGGTATTGCAATTGGAAATTATATGGGAATTGATAATGATAATTTAGTAAAAGCTGTGAGTATGGTAAAACCAGTAGAACATAGATTGGAACTTAAACCAAGTTATGATATTACTTATATAGATGATGCTTATAGTTCTAATCCAGAAGGGGCTAAGATGGCTTTAGATGTATTGTCTTTAATGGATGGTAAAAAGATTATAATGACTCCTGGTATGATAGAACTTAGTTATGAACAAGAACATTATAATAAGGAATTTGGTAGGCAAATTGCTAAAACTTGTGATATAGTAATATTGGTAGGTAAAAAGCAAACTAAGCCTATATATGATGGACTATTAGAGTCTAAGTTTGATAAGAAAAAAATATATGTAATAGATGATGTTAAAAAAGGTTTTGATATTATTAATAAAATAAAAGATAATAATACATTTGTGCTTTTAGAAAATGATTTACCAGATTTATTTAATGAGTAGGAGGATTTTATGATAAAAGTTGGAGTTATTTTTGGAGGAGAAAGTGTTGAACATGAGGTAAGTATTATATCTGCTGTTCAAGCTATGAAACATATTGATCGGGAAAAATATGAAGTTGTTCCTGTATATATTGGTAAAAATAGAGAGATGTGGACTGGAAGATTTTTAGATGATGTTTCTTGTTTTACTGATATGGATATGATGAAAAGATATGCTAAAAATGTTGTTATGTATATGAAGGATGGGAAAGTTGTATTACAAAATAAAAAAGGTTTTAGAAGAATAGTTGATAGTTTTGATATAGCTCTTCCTATTGTTCATGGAACTAATGTTGAAGATGGAACTTTACAAGGATTTTTAGCTTTAAATGGAATTCCTTATGCAGAAAGTAATTTATTTGCAGCAGCAGTAGGACAAGATAAAGTTTTTATGAAACAAATATTTGAAGCTGAAGGTATAAAAGTACCTAAATATATATGGTTTTTAGATGTTGATTATTTAAATGATAAGGATAAAGTTATTAAAGATATAGAAAAAATCGGATATCCTGTTATTGTTAAACCAGCTAGACTTGGAAGCAGTATTGGTATTGAAAGAGCTCATGATAAGAATGAGTTAATAGATGCTATAGAAGAAGCTATTAAATATGATGAAAAGATAGTAGTGGAAGAGATGATACCTAATTTAACTGAAGTTAATGCTAGTGTTTTAGGAGAAGGATTCAATTATAAAGTTGGGGTTTTGGAAGAAGTTATGGGAACTGATGAGTTCTTAAGTTATGAAGATAAATATATAGGAGAAGGTAAAAAGGGTGGAAAACTAAAAGGAAATATGAGTAAAGGAATGCTTTCTACTTCAAGAAAAATTCCTGCTCAGATTAGTAAAAAACAAGAAGAAGAAATTATTGAAATTAGTAAAAAAGCTGCAAGAGCGCTTAATACTAGTGGTGTTGTTAGAATTGATTATTTAATTAATAAGAAAACTAATCAAGTTTATATTAATGAAATAAATACAATTCCTGGTTCTTTATCATTTTATTTATGGGAACCTGTTGGTAAGAAATATAGTGAACTTTTGGATGATATTATTAAAGATGGAATAAAAGAATATAAGAAAAAACTTAAGAGAACTTACTCTTTTGATTCTAATATTTTATCTAATTATAATGGATGTAAGGGAGCAAAAGGTATGAAAGGAAAACTAAGATAGGTTTTCTTTTTTGATTTTAGTAGTAAAAAAATTTTAATTTGTATGTTAGATGATGATTTTAATTGAAAAATTAGTGTTTTAATGTTATATTATATAAGAAAAAAAGGTGATTAGATGGAAGAAAAATTAAAAGAGTTGGCAAATTTAATATTTCCAAATATTGATAAGACTGTAGAAGATTATGAGAAATTATATCCTGAAAGAGTTTTGGAAGAGGGGGCTAAAGTAACACGTTTTGCTCCAAGTCCAACAGGATTTTTACATATTGGATCTTTTATGCAAGCTTTAATAAATTATATATATGCTAAAAATAATAATGGAGTTTTTTATTTAAGAAATGAAGATACAGATAAGGCAAGAGAAATTGATGATGCTGTAGATGTTATTTTAAATTCTTTGGATTATTATGGTATAATGCCAGATGAGTATCAATATAAAGAGAAAATAGTTGGTAATTATGGTCCATATATTCAAAGTGAAAGGAAAGAGATTTATCATTCTTTTATTAAACGTTTGATAGAAATGGGAAGAGCTTATCCTTGTTTTTGTACTAAAGAAGATTTAGATACTATGAGATCTTTACAAGAAAAGGAAAAAGTAAGACCTGGTTATTATGGTGAGTATGCTAAATGTCGTAATATAGATGTTGATGATGCTATAAGAAGAATTAAAAATGGAGAAAGTTATGTTATTAGATTTAAGTCTATGGGTAATTTCTTGGAAAAGTTTAAGTATGTTGATTTAGCTAAAGGAGAGATTGAACTTCCTTATAATGATCAAGATGTTGTTATTATGAAAAGTAGTAATTTACTTCCTACATATCATTTTGCTCATTTAGTTGATGATCATTTAATGAGAACTACTCATGTGGTAAGAGGTGAAGAGTGGTTACCATCTGTTCCTTTACATATTGAACTTTTTAAAACTTTTGGATTTAAACCTCCTAAATATATTCATACACCTTTAATTTTGAAAAAAGATGGGGATATAGTAAGAAAGATATCTAAAAGAAAAGATCCAGAGGCTTCAATGAGTTATTATATAGAAAAAGGATATCCTACTTTAGCTGTTATTGAAGCAGTAATGACTATTATTAATTCTAATTATGAGGAGTGGCATACTGCTAATCCTTTAAAGAAATTTTATGAGTTTACTTATAGTCCTAAAAAAATGTCATCTTCTGGAGCTTTCTTTGATTTAGAAAAGTTAAATAATATATCTCGTAATATTATTGCACATATGAATAAAGAGGAATTATATCTTGAAGCATTGAAATGGTCTAATGATTTTGATAGTAAATTATATAATATTATTAATAGTGATGTTGATTATTTTAAAAATATTATTAATATTGAAAGAGAAAAGAAGAAACCTCGTAAAGATATAGCAAATTATAGTGAAATTCTTGATAATATATGGTATATGTATGATGAGTTATTTACTAATATTAATTATAATTTTGGAAGATTTAGTAATGATTCAGTAAAAGAGATATTAACAGAATATGTTAATATTTATAGTGATAGTGATAGTCAGGATGAATGGTTTGAAAAGATTAAAGAATTAACTTTAAAATTAGGATATACTACTGATATGAAGTCTTATAAAGAAAATCCTGATAACTATAAGGGAAGTGTTGCAGATGTTTCAAATATTATAAGAGTTGCAATTACTTCTAAGGATATGACTCCTAATTTATATGATATTATGGTTATTATTGGTAAAGAAAGAGTAGTTAATAGGCTTAATTGTTGTATTAAATCTCTTGATTAATTATTAGAAATTTTATATAATTAAATAGCAATTTAGTTATTGCTATTTATGGTCTGTTGGTGAAGTGGCTTAACACACCACCCTCTCAAGGTGGCATTCACGGGTTCGAAACCCGTACAGACTACCATTTGATTTTTAAGCGATCTTTTATAGATCGTTTTTATTATGTAAAGTATAAAAATATTTTTGTTAAAATATTAAAATGATATTATTTATATGATATAATTTTTAGTATGGAGGATAGTTATGGATATAGCATTTTTAATTATTATTTTTATTATATTTATGGTTTTAATATTCTTGAGAAGAAGTTTTAAATGGGGAGTTTATGTTATAGGAACAGCTGAGGTTGGAATGAGAGTTTTACATGTTATTGGAGATAATATTGGTGTTTTAGAAATTAATAATTTAATTAATAAGTTTATTCCTACTTCTTTATTTGATATAGCAAAAAGTTATACAGATGGGGTTTTATATATTTTGTTATTTTGGATATTAATAATTTTATTAGTATGGTTTGTTGTTTATTTAATAAGATATTTGATTACTAAAAAATAAGATTAGATTTTAATCTTATTTTTTTTATATATAAATATTAATAGTATTATTAGTAATATACATATTATTGCTATTATTAAAGATGTTTTTATAAATGGATTTATTTCTTTAGCTATTTGTGTATCACCATAATATTTTAGGTAGTTTATATTTTTTATAAGCATCACTCTTTCTAATTAATAATATGAATTTTAAAAATATTTAGGAGTTTTTTTATTTTTTTTGTATTATGCTATGAAAGGAGATTTATGTTAGAGTTAAGAAATATAAATAAAAGTTATAATGATGTAAAGGTATTGAAAAATATTAATTTGAAATTTAGGAAAAAAGAATTTGTAGCGATATTAGGTCCTTCTGGTAGTGGTAAATCTACTTTACTTAATATTATATCTGGTATTTTAAAGAAGGATAGTGGAGATATTTTTATAAATGGTGTTAATATTTCATCTTTTAATAATAAGAAATTAGATAGTTATAGAAATCAAGTTATAGGTATTATTTTTCAAAATTATAATTTAATACCTCATATTTCAGTTATTTCAAATGTATTGATGGGTTCTATTATTAAGGGTAGGAAAGACTATTCTTATGCTTGTTTATTATTAGAACAATTAGGTGTTTTAGATTGTAAAAATAAAAGGCCATCAGAAATTTCTGGAGGACAAGCTCAAAGAGTTGCAATAGCACGTGCTATGATTAATAATCCTGATATAATACTTGCTGATGAGCCGACCGGGGCTTTAGATTCTTGTAATAGTGTTCAAATAATGAAACTTTTAAAAAAGATAAGTAAAGAAAAGCTTGTGATAATGGTTACTCATAATGAAGAATTAGTATCTAATTATGCTGATAGAATTATTAGATTGGAAGATGGGTTAGTAGTAGGTGATTCTAATAAATTTAATGGGGATAGTTCTTTTGGTGATACAAGTTTAAAGAAGAATAAATTGTTATTAGGAACTAATTTTAAAATGGCTTTAAATAATATTTTAACTAAGAAATTTAGGTTTTTTATTACAGTTTTAGCTACTGCTATAGGGATAATTGGTATTTCACTTGTTCTTGCTTTATCTAATGGTTTTAATATGAAAATAAAAAGTTTTGAAAAGAGTACTTTAATTTCTTTACCAATTACTATAAATAATGGATCAGTTGATAATATGGATGAGGTTGTTAATAAGTTCCCTTTAGAGAATTTTGTATATTCTAGTGATGATAATAGTAATATTTATGAAAATGTTATTAATCAGAAATTTTTATCTTATTTAGAGAATTATGATAAAAAGATAATATCAGGTATTTCATATAAATATGATAGTGTAATTAATTTTGTTAGTTATAATAATGGATATAGTGTTTTTAGTAGTTCTGATATAAGTATGGGTGTTATACCTAATTTAAAGGTTATAAAATCACAATATGATTTGTTATATGGGAATATGCCTAAAAATAAAAATGAACTTTTACTTGTTGTTGATGGTAATAATAAGATTAATAGCAATATATTAAAATATTTTAGTGAAGATAAAAAAATATCATTTGATGATATTTTAAGTAAAAAATTTAAACTTATTTTAAATGATGATTATTATATTAATAATGGTGGTTATTTTTCCACTAATAACAATTTGGAACTTTTATATAAAGCAAAGGGTGAGTTTGTTAATGTTGTTGGTATAGTTAGAATGAAGAAGGAGTTTCCTAGTTATATGCATAATTCTGGTATTTTATATAGTAAAGATTTAATGGATTATGTTGTTGATAAAAATAATTCATCTTTAATTGTTAAAAGTTTAATTAATAAGGATTATAATGTATTAAATGGTAACAAACTTAGTTATGAAGAAAAGGAATTATTAGAGGCTAAATTAGGTAAAAAGTCATTACCTAGTTCTATAAATATATATGTTAATGATTTTAATTCTAAAGAGAGAGTTATTAAGTTTTTAGATAAATATAATATGCTTGGTGATGACAAGATTTATTATACTGATCAGGCTAAACTTATTGTTTCTTTATCTAATAATATTATTTCATCTATTACTGTTGTATTAATATTTTTTAGTGTTATATCTTTAGTTGTTGCAGCATTTATGATAGGTATTATTATTTATATATCTGTTCTTGAAAGGATTAAAGAAATTGGTATTTTAAGGGCCTTAGGGATGAGTAAAAGAAATATTAGATTTATATTTTTGAATGAGGCTTTTATTATAGGATGTTTTTCTTTTATTATTGGTCTTTTGATAAGTAGGGTATTATTAATTTTTATAAATATTTTATTGAATAATTATACTGGTATTTCTAATTTAGCTAGTTTTGATATTTATAATATTTGTTATTTGTTTATTCTTAATTTAATAGTGGTTAATTTAGGAGCTTTTATTCCTTCTTATAAAGCTGGTAATAAAGGTATAATTGATTGTTTAAAAGATTAATATATTTATTATTTTTAAACATAATATTAAATAGGAGGTTATTATGAAGAAGAATATAAAAACATTAATTATTTTTATTTTAATTCCTGTTGTATTAGCGTTTTTAGTTGGTTTATTAAATGGTGGTTTTGTTGCTTATAAGGAAATTATTAAACCTAGTTTTGCTCCTCCAGGATTTTTATTTCCTATAGTATGGAGCATATTATATATTCTTATGGGGATATCATCATATATTATTTATGAAAAAGATGGATGTGATAAGGCTTTAAAGGTTTATTCTATTCAATTGTTTGTTAATTTATTTTGGACTGTAATTTTCTTTAATTTTAGGTTTTACTTTTTAGCATTTTTATGGATTTTACTTCTTATTGTTTTAGTTATTATTATGATAAAAGAATTTTATAAGATTTCTCATAAGAGTGCTTATTTACAGATACCATATTTATTATGGATAATATTTGCTTGTATTCTTAATTTTTCTATTTTTATTTTAAATTAGTTGTTAAAACATTCCTTTCTTAATTTTATTCATATATTAAGTTAGAAGGGAGGTATTATGAAAAGTATAATTATTGGTTTGATATGTGTTATGGGTGCTAATATATTGCTTGGAGCTACTGTATCTACTTTTAAATGTGAGTTTAAAGTTAAAAAATTATTATGTGGATGTTTTAAAGCTTTTTGTATTGTTTTGGCATGTATTTTGATGTATTTATGTGGAGAACTTAATCCTACTTTAATGATTGCATCTATTGGTGGGGTTAATATGAATTTAGGAGAAGCAATGCAGGCTATATTTGTTTTAGGAATAGTATTTTATGGATATAAAGATTTAATTAAAATAAAGGAACTTTTAGGGGTCACTATTGATATTGGTGAAGTAAAAAAAGAAGATGTTGTAGTTGTTCCAAAAAATAATAATATTAAGGGTGAGAGCGATGAGTAAGTATAATAAAATGCCCTTAAAGTTTATAGGAGTTACTGGTAATTTTGGTAATGGACATTATGGTGTTGATTTTGGTTGGAATGGTAATTATGGTGGACCTAATGCTCCAATTTATTCTGTAAATGATGGAGTGGTTACTCAAAAAGATTATAATTCTAGTGCTGGACATTATATATGGATTGAAACTGTTAAAGGAAATGTGAAATTCTTACATAGATATTTACATATGAATGAAGCCTCTTTTTTGAAAATAGGGGATAGTGTAGTAAGAGGGCAGCATATTGGTAATATGGGCAATACTGGAGAGTCTACTGGTAATCATTTGCATTTAGAACTTTGGAAGACTCCTAGAGATTATGTGTTTAATTGGAATGATAGAAATAAGTATGTGGTTAATCCTTTAGATTATATTTATTTATTTGATGATCAAGTTTCATCAAGTAATGTTTTAAAAGTTTTAGGAACTTCTTTACAAGTTAAAAGAAATACGAAAGTTGATCAAGTAGAAGTAATAAATGAGGGTTTAAGATGTAGAGAAAATCATAATGGTAATATTTTAGGATATGTAGATTTAGGACTTTATAACGTTTTAGAAACAGTTGTAGATGGTGGTTATTCATGGTATAAGATAGGAAATAATAGATGGATTGCAAATACTGAAGATGTTAAATTTTATAAAAAAGATGAAGAAGTAGTAGTGGATCCTTGTAAGGAATATAAGGTTTTTACTGCTAAAGAAGATGGTATTTATTACATTAATTTAAAGAAAGATGAAAAAGTTTTATATAAGTAAAAAAGGGATATTTTTTATCCCTTTTTAGTATATAGTATTTTTATATTTATCTAGTAAATCTAAACATTCTTTATGTGATATTTGATTTAGATTTAAATCTATATTTTTCTTTCCATTTATATACTCATAAATATAGTTATCTCTAAATCCTATTTTTTCTACATCTTCTTTTGTTGTTCCATAATATACATTTTTTATATTTGCCCATATAATGGCAGATAAACACATAGGACAAGGATAACTTGTTGTATATAAAGTGCAGTTTTTTAAATCATATGTTTTTAATTTTTTACAAGCTTTTTTTATTGCATTTATTTCTGCATGCGCAGTTGGATCATTATCTTTTAAAACTGTGTTTGAAGATACTGCTATTACTTTTCCTGTTTCGTCTTTTATTACACAACCGAATGGTCCACCATGACCTTTTTTCATTGTTTTCAATGCTTTATTAATAGCTTCATTCATTTTACATCACTTAATAATTATATATTATTGTTTTACCTATTGTAAATAATTAAAATTTTTTTAATATATTTATAAGGGTGATAGTATGTCTTTTTTAGAACTTTTTTTACTTGCATTAGGACTTTCTATGGATGCATTTGCGGTTTCTATAAGTAAGGGAATGTTAATAAAGAAAAATATTTTTAAATCTGGTTTTATTATAGCTAGTTATTTTGGCTTTTTTCAGGCTTTTATGCCTTTTTTGGGTTATTTTTTAGCTAAGGGTTTTAGTCAATATATTGCTCGTTATGATCATTGGGTTGCTTTTATTTTACTTTTTATTATTGGTATTAATATGATAATAGAGTCTTTTGATAATGATGATAGTTTTGATAATTCTACTAGTTTTAAGAGTATGATAATATTAGCTATAGCAACAAGTATTGATGCTTTGGCAGTTGGAATTACTTTAGCATTTTTGAATGTAAATTTAATATTTTCTATTTCTATTATAGGTATAGTAACTTTTATTATTTCATTTATAGGAGTTAGAATAGGAAATATATTTAAAAATAAATTGGGTTCTAAGGCTTCTTTTATAGGAGGTATTATTCTTATTTTTATTGGTATAAAAATACTTTTGGAACATTTAGTTTTTTAATGTTATAATTATTATTGTAGAAGGAGAGTTATATGGTGGTAGTAAAGTATTTTTTATATTTTTTAATTTATTCATTTATAGGTTGGCTTATGGAAGTTATATGTAAAGCTATACAGTTTAAAAGATTTGTTAATAGGGGATTTTTAATTGGACCATTATGTACTATATATGGATTTGGGGTATTAGGAATTATTTTATTAGTAGGAAATCCAGATCAAAATATTTTTGTTATTTTTATTAAATCTATTGTTATTTGTTCTATTTTGGAATATTTTACATCTTATTTTATGGAAAAGATATTTAATACAAGATGGTGGGATTATTCAAGTAAGAAATTTAATATTAATGGTCGTATATGTTTAGGAACTATGTTACCTGTTGGAATTTTAGGGACAATGGTAGTTTATTTTCTTCATCCAATGATAGTAAGACTTGTTGATTTGGTTCCTTCTAATATTCAAGTTATTTTAGCAATCTTTTTAGGAGTTTTATTTATTATAGATAATATTATTTCTTATGTTGTTATGTTTAAGATTAAGGGTGAAATTAATAAAGAAAAGAAGGATAATACTGAGTATGTTAGAGAAGAGGTTTTTAACTTCTTAGCTAATAATTCTATATTATATAGACGTATTAAGAATTCTTATCCTAATTTAGTAATACGTTTAAAGAAAATAAAAAAGGAACTTGAAGATAAGGGAGAAAGTATTAAGACTTCTTGTGAGGATTTTATGAAAAAACATTAATTAGAGGTAGTTTTTATGAATATGTTTGATTATTTGAAAGAATATGGAAATAAAACTTTTAAAGAGAGTAGTATTAATGATATTGATATTATGATATTTTCTTTGTTAACATATTTGGATTTTAGTAATATAGTAAGTAGAGGCAAACTAAAGAAATCACTAAAACAAGCAGGGTATGAGTATTTATATTCTCGTGATGAGAAAAAGGTTAGTAAAATAGGAACTGCTCAGAGTGATGCATATCACATGATTAATGAAATAGTTTCTTATGATAGGTATAAGAATGTATTAGTTTATGGATATAGATATTATGCTGATTATGATACTCAATTTGGTGCGATTACTTTTGAAATCCCTAATGATTATAAAGTTATTGCATTTGAAGGCACTGATAAGTTAATAAGTGGTTGGAAGGAAGACTTTTATCTTGCTAGTGTATTCCCTGTTAATGCTCAAAGGCTTGCTATAAAGTATATTAATGAATTTGTATCTATTTTAGATAAAGTTATTGTAACTGGACATTCTAAGGGAGGTAATTTAGCTTTAGCTAGTTCTATGTATATATCTAAACTTAAAAGAAATTGTATAAAAAAAGTTTATTCATTAGATGGACCTGGACTTAGAAAGCTTGAATTTGATTCTTTAGAATATAAAAGAATTAAGGATAAATATATACATATAATACCTGATTATAGTATGGTTGGTATCTTACTTTGTAATGATTCTTATAAAGTTATTAAATCTACTAAAAAAGATATAAGGTGTCATGCACTATCATCATGGATAGTGGAAGGTAACTCATTAATTCCTTCAAAACAGAGTAAAATTAGTTTATCTGTTCAAGATAAAATAAGTGAATTTATTAATAGTTTTAATTATCAAGAATTAAAAGATATTGCTAAAGAGATATTTTTATCTGTTGAAAAATTAGATGTTTCTAATACTCATGAAGTTCATGATTTTAGAGTTATAATTGGTATAATTAGGAATTTAAATAATATAGACGAAGTAACTAAGAAAAATATTATTTCTGTATTAGAAGATATGTTTTTAAGAAGAGAAGATTGATTTTTCAAAATAGCTTGAAAAATCTTTTTTTTATGAATATAATTTTTTTGGTGATAGTATGATAAAAAGACAGGAAGTATATGATTTATATTGGTATTTTGCTTATGAAAGGCAAAATATATTTTGGAAAAAAATAAACGGAGAAAATGCTCCATGGACAAATGATAAAATATTACAAGAATATAAATTTTGTAACAGTTATAGAGTAAATGATCGAGTTAGTCAATATCTATTAAAAAATGTTATATATAATGGTAAAAAATATTCTAATGAAGATATGCTATTTAGAATATTATTATTTAAACTATTTTTTTCATTTGGACTTGAAAATAGTTGATTCTTAGTTTCTTTGGGAAGTGTATTAAGATATTTTAAACCTGTTTTATTTATTCCAAGTATTCTTAAATAGTTTTTATAGTTAATAGAAGAATCATATTGGGTATTTAAAATATACTGTAAGATTGTGCGCCTTATTCTTGATGCAGTATATTTTTTATTTTTTAAACTATCTATTAATTCATCAAAATTATTATTAAAATTTCCGTTATTAATTATATAATTAGTTATACCTTCATTATCTATGTAATTAATATTATTATTAATCAAATATTTGTATTTTACTACTGTAAATAAATTATTTTTTGCTAATTTTTCATTCACATAATTATTTGTGTAGTATGGTACATAATTATTTATTTCTTTACCATCTAGTAAATATTTCCTAAGTGTTGTTGCAATTGCTATATTTGTGGTTGCAACTTCATCGTAATAATCATTATCTATTCTTTTAATTATGTGATAATTAATGTTTAAATTATTATTTTTAATGTAATTTACATATTGTAGTGATAATGTAAAGTTTGGT
>CAKORS010000009.1 GCA_934101605.1 uncultured Bacilli bacterium | reverse complement strand
CGTCTAGGTGGTTTAGGAGTATATGCAGGTTTTCTTCTTGGATATATGTTATTCGGTGTTCAAAGTATTCAAATGAACTCCATTCTAATTGGAAGTTTTATCATAATAATATTAGGAATTTGTGATGATATAAAACCTTTAAATGCAAAAGTAAAACTATTATTTCAAATAGTTGCAGCATGTGTTTTAATATTTTATGGAAATATCTTATTAGATGAAGTGACTGCTTTTGGCTTATACTTTAAGCTAGGAATATTAACATATCCTATAACAATACTATTTGTTGTAGCTTGTATTAATATAATAAACTTAATCGACGGATTAGATGGATTATCAAGTGGAACATGTTCAATCTTTTATTTAACAATAGGAATTATAGCTTTAATGAAAGGTAACATCAGTGTCCTAAATATAAGCTTAGCATTTATAATGCTTGGTTCAACACTAGGATTTTTAGTTCATAACTTTTATCCAGCAAGTATATTTTCTGGAGATTCTGGTTCAATGTTTCAAGGATTCATGGTAGCAACTATATCCCTTTTAGGTTTCAAAACTGCAACAGTAATATCATTATTTGTTCCAATACTCATATTAGGAATTCCAATCTTAGATACATTATTTGCAATAATAAGAAGATCTTTAAAACATCAACCAGTATTTCTACCAGATAAATCACACCTACATCATCAATTATTATCTTTAGGATTATCCCATAGAAACACAGTATTAGTTATATATGCTATGAATATATTATTTGCTATAGCATCTGTATTCTATATATTAAAAGATAACACATTAGGTAAATATGTCTACTTAGCAATACTACTTCTTATAGTGTGGATAGTGCTAAGAACAAGTATTATATCAGACAAAAAAATCTTTAAAACAGAAAAAGAAATAGAGGAAAAATCTAATCAAAGTAACAAAAAATAAATTTGTTGCTTTTTTGCGCTCATTTTTCAAAAATATGATAAAATAAAAACAGGAAAAAACTGGAAAATTTGCGTTTAGTCTGCGCGAAAAATATTTTTCTGTGTTTTATAATGAAATGGAGGATGGGAATGAAAGATTTTATTAAATGGTTAGGAATTAATGAAAAAGTTGCAAAAATTGTTGTATGGATTATGATAGCGATGATAATGCTTATACTGACAAACATATTATTGGAAAGTGTAGGTTTACCATTCTATAAAATAACAGTCGAAAATATAGGCAAAATAACATCTTCACCAAAGATTGTTGAATATTTATTGTCATGGATAGTATCATTTTTGAATTTTTGCTCTATTGTATTTTTAGTAATAAGGGTTAAAGAATTCAAAAAGGTTTTACCATATGCAGTATTATATTTGGTAATACTATTTGCTTTTACTTTAATATTTAAAAACTATTATATAGTAAGTCAGATCTTTATAATTATATATGTTGTTTTCTTTTGTTATTTCTTTAGTGGAAAGAACAAAGGATATCTACTATATGGAATGTTAGCTTGTGTAATCGATGTAATAATTCAATATGCATGTTATTTATATAAAGCAAGATTTATAGATTTTAGTAATTTAAATCAAATAATGAGGACGGTTTTGGGAATAGATCACTTTGTGGTCGTAGCAATTGTTATATTTGTAAAGGAAATATATTTGAAGAAAAGAGGTGAAACAATTGATCCCAAGTCTGTTTTGGTGGGGAACATTCAGCAAAGAAAAGAATATAGCAAGCAAAATAGCAAAACAACTAACAAAAAACATTAAATAGGTTTCTAATTATATTAATGATGAATAAGGGCCCATTCATTATTAATAAGGAGGTTTATATGGAAGAAAAAAAACAAAAGAAAAAAAGAAAACATAAAAATGGTATATGGTTTAATGATACAGCAAGTATAGAAAACTTTTCTCAAGCAAAAGCAGAGAAAATTCAAAAAACAATTGAAAATATATTATTCTATGGAATAACAATACCATTTCAATTATTTCAAACAATTGGAGTATTTGTAATAGCATATTTCAATAATGCTTTTCCACAATTAGCGTTTTTTTTAGTAGGATTTTTCTTTACTAGATCGTTTTTAGGGGAAACATTTCATATGCATTCCACAATTGGTTGCACATCACTTACATGGTTAATATTCTTTGTAGTGACAGCGCTTATTCCAAGTATATATATTAGTGTATTTTTATGTTTAATCTTTGGAGCTTTATTAGCTGCATACATGAATTACATAGTAGTAAGGGATGAGGAAAAATGCCAAAAAGACTAGCAGTAATGCTAATAGGAGCTAATAAAAAGTATATTAAGGAGTTGTGTGAAGAAAAAGGTTTGAATAAATATGAAACAGAACTTATGATAAGAATATATTTTGAAAGACAAAGTCTTAACTATATTGCAGATACAATGAGATTTAAACAATATGGTAAAGATCAAGATTTATATTCTGTTAGAAGTATTAATGATTTTCATAAACAAGCTTTTATAAAACTAATGAAGTAACGAAAGAGGAAAAGCGATGTTGAATTTTGTATTAATAAACAGCAAAAAAGAAATTGTTAATATGTATAAAGAGATAATCACAACAATAAGCATGAAAAATGATTTTAATTATAAATGTTATAGATTTAATGATGATAATCTGTTAGAAAATTACATAAAATTAAAACACAAACATAACATTTTTTTTATTACTCAAAATAGAGAAACAGAAGGAATAGAAATAGCAAGAAAAATAAGGAATGAATATTGTGATATTTCATCATTTATCGTTATCATCAATTTTGATAGCAGAAAAATAGACAAAGAAATAGAAGATGAATTTATTTATAATACTGTAATTGTAAATAATATACAAGGAAGCCAAACAAGATTAACAAAAATTATAGAACAAATATTAAATTGTTATACAAAAGAGGAAGAGTGTTTTACAATTAGAAATAAACAGTCAATATATAAAATACCATATGAAGATATTCTATATATTGAAAAAGAACCAAATTCTAAACATAGTATGGTTCATTGTCTTGGAGAGATAATAAGTGTTAAGACATCATTAAACAGTCTTAAAAGTGAACTAAACAACAGTTTTGTTCAAACTCATAGAAGTGTAATAGTTAATTCTAAAAATGTTTCTAAAATAAATCTCAATGAAGGAAAAGTTTTATTTAAAAATAATAGCGAAAAATATCTGGTTTCAAGAAGTTATAAAAAGTTGTTAAAAAATGAAATACCGAACAAGGTTAAAAACTAACTAAATACGGTTAGTTTCAGTATTATCGCTTTATTTGTGCTACTATTTAATTGCGCGCTAAGGTAGTAATGTAGTAAACATTTTGTAAAGAAGGAAGGTGTAAAAGTGACAGGCTATGTTAAGTGGTTTAATAATGATAAAGGATTTGGATTCATAGAGTATAAACCAGGACAAGACGTATTTGTTCATTATTCAGCCATCAATATGGAAGGGTATAAAACTCTTAACGAAGGTGACTATGTTAGCTTTAGACTTATAGAAACAGGTAAGGGTTACCAAGCTTTAGATGTTGAAATCCAAAAAGAAACTATAACCACTAGATAGTGGTTTTTATTTTTAAAATATGTTATAATCTAAATGGAGGATGATAAAATGAAAATTACAATTCGTGGTGAAAAATTAGAAATCACTGAAGCAATGAAAAAATATGCAGAAGAAAAACTTGCTAAATTAGATAAGTATTTTGAGAATAGTGAAGAAATAACAGGAAAAGTCGTTTTTAAATTAAATGGTCACAAACAAAAAGTAGAAATAACTGTGCCAATAAAAAGCCTTATATTAAGAGTAGAAGAAACTGGAGAAGACTTCTATGCTACTATTGATACAGCTGTTGATAAATTAGAAAGACAAATAAGAAAAAATAAAACCAAAATAGAAAGTAGAAAAAAACAAAAAGAACAAGACTACATTTACTTTAGTATTTTTGAAGTAGAAGACGAACCAGTTGAAGAAAATAAAATAGTAAAAAGAAAAGCAGTTGAATTAATTCCAATGGATGAAGAAGAAGCAGTTCTACAAATGGAATTATTAAATCATGACTTTTATTTATTCAAAGATTCTACAACCAATAAAACATCTTTAATATATAGAAGAAAAGATAATAATTACGGAATAATTGAAGAAGAATAAAAAAAAGATCTTGCACATGCAAGATTTTTTATTTTATATATTTTAATTCACCCATTTGAGATGTTGGAATAAATCCGGGTTCACTATTAATAACATCTGATATTCTATTAACAATAGTAGCACAAGTAAGTTCTACAGTTGCAGGTCTGTTAATAATTAATTCAGTGTTTGGCTCACCAATAATACTCCAATTATTACAATCAAAGTCTTCATCTGAATATACCTTACCTATACATTCTGTTTCAAGAATAATACCTTCTTTTGTATTAGTAGTAACCACAGCACTCATTCCAGTTGCCATGCCTTTCTTTATTTCCATGTTTAAGGTATTAGAATAAATATCTTTATCGGCAAATTGAGGAACACATTTCTGTGTTTGACTTAAAACAGTAAGACCTAGTTTATCGCAAAGCCAACCATTAACATTCCACATATAACTTGGTAAAAACTTTCCTTCCAAAATAAGTTTTTGTCTTTGCTCTTCACTTATATTATCAGCACTTGCTACTTCATTATCAAACTCTTGAGTAGTCATTCCGGCACCATGAGCTTTAGCAAGAGCAATACCATAATCTTCTACATTGTAAGAGCTTCTACCTTTTATTTTAAGTATATTATCAGTAGCTCCACATAAAGTAGAAATTAAATTACCCCAAAAGGCATCTTGATATCCAGTCCCTGTAATAGTGCAGTTATTCTTCTTAGCCAATGAATCAATCTCTTTTGTTAAAGTAGGATTTGAATTCATTGGAAAGAAAGCCTCCTCACATGTTGTAACAGCATTAATTCCTAAACTTGCACATAAAAGTAAAGCATCGCTAACATCGCTAAGTAAACTCATAGTAGTAACAATACAAATATCAGGTTTTGTGTTTATTAACATTTCTTTAACATCATCTTTAGATACGACAGTAATGTCATCAATCTTAGTGCCAATAATATCAGGATTAACATCAACTGCCCCAACAAGTTGCATTCCCTTCTCCTTAGCATACTTAATTGTATATTTACTCATCTTTCCACAGCCATATTGAACAAATCTTATCATAAACATTACCTCCTAGTATCATTATACCATCTTATAAATAAAATAATCAAAAAAAACAATACTTATAAAAGAAAACATGTAAAATAAATTATTGCTAAAATAAATTTGATATGTTATTATTTAATTGAAATAAAATACTAACATGTGATAATACTTATTTTTGTTTGAAAGGGTGTAGTATATGAAAACATATAACAAAAGAACAAAGATATTAAAAAGAGGTATCTTATTTATTTGCTTGTCATTATTATTAGTAGGAGGTTTTTTTGTTTCAAGAATAGTATTCAAGAAAACAAGTTTTGCACAAGAGACAAAGTCATATTCCTATATTAACCAAGATTATGGTATTACAATAACAAGCGACAAATATATTATCAACCAAGAAAATAAGATAATATTTGTAGGAAACGAAACAGATCCAACAAATATTATAAATAACTTAAACGTTCAAGGTGGAAGTGTTGATATAGCAAAATCATCAACTAATAGTCCAATATATTATTTAAATATTAGGAATACAGAAAAGAAAACAACTCCACAAGTTGATGGAGAAGATTATTTACAAGAAACAGATGAAAATGTAATAATAGATAGAATGTTGATAATAAATATTTTAAATAATAAGGGAGAAAAACTAACCGATGATAATATCAACAACGGTTTTGTATACACTGGTTTTGAAGAGATGGATATATCAAAACTAGTAGCAGTAGTGGGAACAGCTCCAGCAATAGGAACTCAATATGGACCTAACTTATTAAAAGATTATAATTATTCATTTGATGAGGAAAGTAAATATTGGCATAGAGATATTGGATATGGACCAGAATGGATGTTAGAACCAAATCCAAATGAAGGTTATTTAGGTGATAATCATACTCTTACAACTTATAGAGATAAATATGAAGTTCAAATAAATCCGACTCATACATCTATACTTAAATTTATCTTAACAGATAGAGAAGACGGAAAAGAACCAACAACATTAGTTTCAGGCGAAGAATACGAATACAGTGTTCAGTTATACAATAGATTAACTAAAGGTTACGCTAAGATTAACGTTGAAGATATGACAGTAGATTGTCCTGTAAGTGAGGATTGTTATAAAGATGCCATTCTTAAAATAACAGAACCATATGAAGGATGGAGAGGAGCTAAAGTAACCTTTACTGCAGGAGATTGGGAATATGATGCAGGTTATCCTCAATTAAGAGTATATGTATTAGGAAGCACAGATGAATATGATGATTGGGAAGGTCAAATATGGGTAGACTATGTTGGATTAAGAAGAATGTATAAAAGTCTTCCTTCATTATCAGGAACTGCTACTATAGAAAACAATAATAATAAATTACAAGTTTTATATAATGGTAACACAATTAAAAGTTACCCTATAGTTTCTTTAAAAAATAATAATAGTAAATATAAAGTAACAAACGATTATATATATACTGGATTAGAGCCATTCAATCCAAATGATATAACAATAACTAATGGAACAAAAGAATATGATGAAGATAGTAAAATGTTAATAATAAAAGGAATGAATGAAAATAATGAATTAGTAGAAATCTCAAGAATTCCAGTAATTACTGTTTCATCAACTAAATATAATAGAGATTTAGAAAAAGGATATATCAATTCAGGATATCAATTTAATATAGATGATATAACAGCAACAAATGCCAATAAAAATATAGTAAACGATACAACATATACGAATATACCTAATAAATTAGAAATAAAATTCGGGGAAACTGTATTAGAAAGCTATAAAATTATATCTATTACATCAACAAAGTATAGTAAAATCGATTTAGAAAAAGACACAATTTATGTAAAAAATGATACATTTAATTTGGATGATATCATAGTGGTAAATGCAAGTAAAAGCTATGATAGTAATACAAATACATTAACAATTAGCGATTACAATAACAATGAATTAAAAACATATAAAGTAGTAAGTTTTAAAAGTTCAAAATATGATTTAAGTAAAGATTATATTTATATAGGAACAAATAATTTTGAAAATGACATAATAACAATAAATTGTAAAGTAGTTTATGATGATGTAAATTCCAAATTATATATAAAAAGTATTGATGAAAAAGACACAATAGAAAAATATGATGTTATAAAATTATCATCAACAAAATATGATCTAACAAAAGACTATGTTTATGCAGGAATAAATAATTTAGATACAGATGACATAAAAGTTAAACATGGAGAAAAAGCATATATAGATGGAAAACTATATATCACATATAACGGAGAAAAAATAGATTCATATGAAGTAATTAAATTAACATCAACTTCTGAGTCATATAAATTCATTGATGATGAAGAAATCTACACTAATACTATAGATTTTGATTTAAACAAATTAAGTATTGAAAATGGTGAATTAAGATACGAAAATGATATAGTTTATATAGATTACACAAAAGATAATAATAAAGTTTTAGTTAAGTCTTATCCAGTGATTAAAGTAACTTCATTATATGATTTAACAAAAGGTTACATCTATTTAGGAACTGATAGTTATGATGAAACTAAAATATCTGTAACAAACGGAAAAGCTTTATATGAAAATAATGAAGTTAAGATAATAGATTATAGACATAATACTTTAGATACATATAAAGTTCAAAGTATAGATTTTGGAAACTTAGTAATTAATGATAAAACTATAGCAATAGAAAAAGGAACAACATATAATGATATTGCTAATGAAATAACTATAATAAATGGAACATTTAAAATATTTAAAAATACAACACAAGTATTAAATGGAACACTTGAAGAAGGAATGATGCTAAAAATATATGATAAAGAAAAGAATGAAATTATAGATGCAAATTACACCATTAGAGCAGAATACTTTGAAATAGAAGGAGCTAATATTAAAAATGGTTTAATAACAAACCTAGCTAAATCTACTACAATAGAAAATCTAATTTCAAAAATTTCAACAAATGGAACTTATAAGATATATGATAACAAAAAAAATGAAATATTAGATAATTCCCAAATATTAACAACAGGTGTTAAAATAACAGTAACACAAAATAACATAAGTAAAGACTATTACATTGTAATAAAAGGAGACATAACAGGAAATGGTAAAATAAAAATGGCCGATGTTATGAAAATATCTAAATATTTAAAAGATAATTCAATTTTAACAGCGCCATACATAAAAGCAGCAGATTACGATAACAATGGAATAGTAGATATAAACGACGCAAAATCTATCGCTGAAGATATAGTAAAGGGGTGGAAATAATGAAAAGATTAACTAAATCTAGTTTACTTATAGGAGCTTTGTTAATTCCAATACAAATAAAGGCCGCCTCTTCAAATATTACTATTTCATGTCCAGAATCTGTAATAGCTAAAGAAAATATAGAATGTATAATAAAACAAGAAACCACTGCAGGAGTAGTAAATGGAATATCGGCAAATTATAACATTGATGATAATTTCAAAGTAACAAAATTTGTTAATGGAACAGAATTTGAAACTACATTTGTTAATAATAAAAATGGTTTTGCAATAGGTAATGATTCCGGAGTTTCAAAAACTAATGAAATAGGAAGACTATATTTAACTGTAGATCAAAACGTAATACCAAATGAAAACTATACTATAGGACTTAAAAATATCGATTTATCCGATATAGATTATATATCTGAAGATTTAAAAAATGTAAGTACAACAATAAGAATAAAATCAGATACAAATTCAATAAAAAAATTGAAAATAGGAAACAACGATATAAAATTAATAAAGGATAAAACAACATACTTCTTCGATGTTAATTATAATGTTAATAACATTTTAATAGAAGCAGAAGTAACAGATTCTAAATCATCATTTGTAAATAATTATAGTCCAAGATTAGTTAACTTAAATTATGGTAATAATATTATATATTTAAAAGTTCAAAGCGAATCCGGAAAAGAAAGAACATATACATTAAATATTAATAGAAATAAGAAAAAAGAAAACACTACATCTAATAAACAAGAAATCTTAAATAAAACTGAAGTAAATAATAACACTAAACTAAAAGATTTAAAAATAAATTATGGAACTTTAGAATTTTATAAAAATAAAAATGAATATACAGTAGAAGTTCCATACAATATAAAAACTATAGAATTAACAGCAACACCTGAAAATCAAAAATCAACAATAAAAATTGATGGTCCTAAAGAATTACAAATTGGTGAAAATGTGTATAGTATAAAAGTTACTTCAGAATCCGGAGAAGAAGAAACATATAACATTAAAGTTATAAGAAATGAAGAATATAAAGAAACTGTAAAAAAAGAAGAAAAGAAATTAAATGTATGGTTAATAATCTTTATAATTCTATCTATAGGTTTAATTGGGGCTTTATTAATATTAATAACAAAGATAAAAAAAGATAAGAATAAGGAATGGTAGTTAATACCGTTCCTTTTATAATAAATTGAATAAAAAAATAAAATATGTTATGCTATCACTGAAATCTTAAAGGAGGAATATTATGTTTAAACTAAATTCAAAATTTAAACCAACTGGAGATCAGCCAGATGCAATAAAAAAATTAGTAAATGGCATAAATAATGGAGAAAAATTTCAAGTATTACAAGGTGTAACAGGATCAGGTAAAACATTTACTATGGCTAATGTAATAAAAGAGGTTAATAAACCAACATTAATACTTGCTCATAATAAAACTTTAGCAGGACAATTATATGGAGAATTTAAAGAATTATTTCCTGAAAATCACGTAGAATATTTTGTATCTTACTATGACTATTATCAACCAGAAGCATATGTTCCCCAAACAGATACATATATAGAAAAAGATTCATCAATAAATGATGAAATAGATGAATTAAGACACTCTGCTACAAGTTCACTTATATCTTACAAAGATGTCATTGTAGTAGCATCTGTCTCTTGTATATATGGTATAGGAGAAGTGGAAGAATATAAAAACAATACACTTACTGTTAAAGTAGGAGAAAAAATAGATAGAGATGAAATATTAAAATTGTTAATAAATATGTTATATGAAAGAAATGATATAGACTTTAAGCGTGGAACCTTCAGAGTTCGTGGAGATGTTATAGAAATAATACCAAACAATGAAAAATCAAAAGCTATAAGAATTGAGCTATTTGGAGATGAAGTTGATAGAATTTGTGAAATAGATCCTTTAACAGGAACAATTCTAACAACAAAAAAGACAATAACAGTATTCCCAGCATCTCATTTCGTAACAAGTGAAGATAAATTAAAAAAAGCTATAGAAAATATAAAAATAGAACTTAAAAGTAGATTAGAAGAATTAAAAAATAATAACAAATTATTAGAAGCGGAAAGACTAGAACAAAGAACAAATTATGATATAGAGATGCTTGAGGAAACAGGATTTTGTAGTGGTGTTGAAAACTATTCAAGACATTTAGCAGGAAGAAAAGAAGGTGAAACACCATCAACATTAATAGATTTCTTTGGGGATGATTTCTTGCTTATGATAGATGAATCTCACGTAACATTACCTCAAGTAAGAGGAATGTATAATGGAGATAGAGCAAGGAAACAGACATTAGTAGATTTCGGATTTAGACTTCCAAGTGCACTTGATAATAGACCACTTAAATTTGAAGAATTTGAAAAAAAATTAAATCAAGTAATATTTGTTTCTGCAACTCCAGGTGATTATGAACTAGAGCACTCTAAAAATGTAGTTGATCAAATAATAAGACCAACTGGACTTCTTGACCCTACAATAGAAATAAGGCCTAGTAAAAACCAAATTGATGATTTAGTTGGAGAAATAAATGATAGAATAGCAAAAAACGAAAGAGTTTTAATAACAACTCTTACAATTAGAATGGCTGAAGAATTAACTAGCTATCTAAAGGATTTAAATATAAAGGTTGCATATCTTCACAGTGAAATAAAAACCTTAGAACGTCTAAAAATAATAAGAGAATTAAGACTCGGAACATATGACTGTGTAGTAGGAATAAATCTTTTACGTGAAGGTCTTGATATACCAGAAGTAAGTTTAATAGCAATACTAGATGCAGATAAAGAAGGATTCCTAAGAAGTCATAGATCATTAATTCAAACTATAGGAAGATGTGCTAGAAATGAAAATGGTCATGTAATAATGTATGCAGATAAAATAACTGACAGTATGAATCTTGCCATAAAAGAAACACAAAGAAGAAGAGCAATACAGGAAGAATATAATAAAAAACATAATATAATACCACATACAATTAAAAAAGATATAAGAGAATTAATTTCAAATATTGATGAAAACAAAAAACAAGATAAAAAACAAGAAATACCAGATGAAAAAATGCTAGATAGATTAGAAAAAGAAATGAAAGAAGCTGCTAAAAATCTAGACTTTGAAAGAGCTATGGAACTTCGTGACATAATTTTTGAAATAAAAACAAAATAATAATACCTACTATTTGCAAATAAATACTAAAACTGATAAAATGAAATTACGATAGAAGGGATTATTATGGCTAAGAAAAGAAGGTTAAAAAAGAAAAGTAAAAAAGCTTTATTACTTATAGTGTGTATAGCATTATTCTTTGTAACAGCAGATACAGTAAGATATGTATATTTATCAAATAAAAAATTTACTCCAGTAGAACATCATGAAGAAGATTATTATTATGCATATGATTTTGGTTTTTTAGATAAGAAAAGTGACACAGATTATAATAACAATGGAAAAGATGATTATACAGATATTTTAATAGGACTAAAAGAATTTGCCAAAAAAAATCCTCAATATACTAATAAATATTATGCTGGTGGATATCCTGATGAAGGAGAAGGAGTATGTACTGATACAGTATGGTTTGCAATAGATAATGCTGGATATAATTTAAAAAATATGATAGATAAAGATATAGAAGAAAATAAAGAAGAATATAATATAGAAATAATAGATCAAAACATTGATTTTAGACGTGTTGGTAATCAACAAATATTCTTTGAAAAATATGTCAAATCCTTAACAACAGATATAGAAGAAGTAATGGAATTTAATCCAGGAGATATTTTAACTTTCAATGGTGATGAGCATATTGCTATGGTATCAGATAAAAGAAATATAAAAGGTATACCATACTTAATTCAAAATAGAGATGAAACACAAGAAGAAAAAGAAGAAGACAGACTAGAAATAACAGATATGAAAGTAACAGGTCACTATAGATTTACATATAATAAAAAATTAGAAAAACTAATCAAATCTTTATAAGAAATGCTAAATGCATTTCTTATTTTTTTAAAATATGTTAAAATACCAGTAGGAGTTGTTTATGAAAGAAGTATTTAAAACAGAAATAGAATTTATTAAAAATGAAAATTATAGAAATAATTTAAATATATTACTAGATTTAGTTCCGGATTACTTTTATGAAGTAGAGGCATCATCAACAGGAAAATACCATCCTAAATTTGCTCTAGGAGAACAAGGATTAATAAGACATACAAAAGTTGCTGTTAGAATAGGAAAAGAAGTTTTATCACTAGAATGTATGAAAGATTATTTTTCTAACAGAGAAAAAGATTTAATGTTAATAGCATTAATACTTCATGATTCTATGAAATTAGGAAATCCAAGAGAAAAATATACAAGATTTGATCATCCCTTATTAGCGGGAAAACTAATAAAAGAAAATCAAGTTAAAACAACATTTACAGATATAGAAGTAAAATTTTTAATAAACGCCATAGCATCACACATGGGAGAGTGGAATACCAATGCCTATAGTGATGTAGTATTACCAAAACCAAGGACTAAATTCCAAATATTTGTTCATATTTGTGACTATTTAGCTAGTAGAAAATTTATAAATGTAGAATTTGATGAAAATAATAATATTAAGGAGTAAATCATGAAAAGATTAAGAGAACTAAAAGAAACAAAAATGTTTATAGGATATTATAAACTATCAGTATTTATAACTTACTTAGGAGTAGTGTCAGGTGTATTAGGGATAATTTATGGAATTAATCATATGACAACACAGGCCCTTATATGTTTAATGTTTTCAGGTGTATGTGATGCCTTTGATGGTAAAGTTGCAAGGGCATGTAAAAGAGATAAAGAAGAAAAAGAATTTGGAATACAAATTGATTCTTTAGCGGACACAATATCATTTGTAATATTACCAGTTATTATTTTATATGGTATGGGGCTTACAAAGTGGTTTAATATTATAATATATGTATTCTACTCTTTAGCAGGAATCATTAGATTAGCATATTTCAATGTTAAAGCAAATGAATCAAAAGAAGAAAAAATGAAATACTACTCAGGATTACCAGTAACATCATCTGCAATAATACTACCAATATTTTATATTGCAAAATATTTTATGTTTTTACCACAATTCCATGTTTTATATACAATGGTTTTAGCATTTACAGGACTTTTATTTATATTAAACTTTAAATTAAGAAAACCAGAATCTTTTTGGTCATATATTTTTGCAGTAGGAGCACTTGTTCTTGGATATATCTTACTTAAGTTCGGATTTAGATTATGAAAATATATTTAAGAAAAGAAAAAAAATATATAGAAGTTAAAGAGAATAAATCATTAAGATTTTTATATAACACCATTATTGGTAGATTTATATTAAAAATTATTATTACAAAACCAATATCAAAACTATTTGGCTTTTTAACAAATACAAAACTATCAAATTTATTTATTAACAATTTTGTTAATAAAAATAATATAAATCTAGAAGATTATGAAAAAAAACAATATAAATCATTTAATGATTTTTTTATAAGAAAAATAAAACAAACAAAACGAAAAATAAATAAAAACAAAGATATATTTATATCCGTTGCAGATTCTAAACTTAAAGTATACAACATAACAGAAGATTTAATTATAAAAGTAAAAAATACAAACTATAGTATTGAAGAATTGTTAAAAAATAAAGAAGAAGCATCTAAATATAGAAATGGAATGTGCTTAATATTTAGATTATGTCCGGATGATTATCATCATTATATTTTTCCTGATAAAGGTAAATATACTAATTCATATCATATAGAAGGGAAATTACATACAGTTCAAGAAATAGCATATACAAAATACAAAGTATTTACAGAAAATGATAGAGTAGTAAATAACTTAAAAACAGAGAATTTTGATGATATATCATACATAGAAGTAGGAGCCTTAAACGTAGGTAAAATTCATAATAGAAATCTAAATGAATTTATAAAAGGCGAAGAAAAAGGATATTTTTCATTTGGAGGATCAACTATAATATTGTTAATAAAAAATAATATTATAGAAATAGATAAAGATATTTTAAAAAATTCAAATGAAAATATAGAAACACAAATATTTATGGGTGAACAAATTGGAAAAAGAAAAAAATAAATATATAATATTAGAACTAATACCAGATAAAATGGATAGTAGAACAGGAAACATAATACAACTTTCAGCATTAAAACTTGAAGGTTTAAAACTCATATCAAGATTTGATTATAGACTTGATGAAAATAAAGTAACTAATGAAGATTTAAAAAATATGACAAGTTATGATAAAGAAAACTTTAATTATGTATCAACATCTAAACAAATAAAAGATGCGTTTAAAAAATGGGCACAAGATTTACCTATTTTATTAATTGATGATACATATACAATAGATTATTTAAAAGAAATAAATAACGAAAAGAAATTAGTATATCCATATCTAAATTTAGAATATAAAGAAGATGTTTTTAATAAGATAATGGAAAAATATCCAATAGAGCCAAGTAATTATTTAACAGATATAATATATGAAGCTTTAATATATGAAAGTAACAATAAATAGATATTAACAAAAATGTTGATAGCTATTTTTATATTGATTTAAAAACAAACGTTTGATATAATAAAAAAGTAAAAAATTACCACTATAAAAATAGTGATAAAAGTTGTATAATATGAAAACAAAAGGTGGTATATATGGATAAAATAATTATAAAAGGCGCAAGAGAAAATAATTTAAAAAATATAGATTTAGAGCTTCCTAAAAATAAATTAATTGTTATGACAGGAGTATCAGGATCAGGAAAATCTTCATTAGCATTTGATACATTATGTGAAGAAGGTTCAAGAAGATTTTTAGATGCACAGTCAAATTATGCTAAACAATTTTTTGGAGGAATAAAAAAACCAGATGTTGATTCAATTGAAGGATTATCTCCAACAATATCAATAGATCAAAAAACAACCAATAACAATCCAAGATCAACAGTAGGAACAGTAACAGAAATATATGACTATTTAGGAGTATTATTTGCACGCGTAGGAACACCATTCTGTCCAAAACACAAAATCCCAATAAAAAGTCAAAGTATAGAAGAAATAACAAATAAAGTTTTAGATTTAGAATTAGGAACTAAAATAATTATAATGGCTCCTGTTGTAGAAGGAAAAAAAGGAACATTTAAAGACTTATTAGAGGATTTAAAAAAAGATGGTTATATAAGAGTAATAATTGATGATAAACAATATGACTTAGAAGAAGAAATAAATCTTTCTAAAACAAAAAAGCATAACATAGAAGTTGTAATAGATAGATTAGTCATAAAAGAAGATATTAGATCAAGATTATTTGAAGCTATAGAAGTAGCAACTAAACTTGCTGATGGTAAAGTTTTAATAGATGTAGTAGGAAAAGAAAAACTATTATTTTCAGAAAAATTTGCTTGTACACATTGTGACTTCTCATTAAAAGAATTAGAACCAAGAATTTTTCATTTCAATACACCTTATGGAGCTTGTCCTTCATGTAAGGGATTAGGAGTTAAATTAGTTATAGATAAAGATTTAATTATGCCAGATAAAAATATTTCTATAAAAGATGGAGGAATTAAAACTTTAGGAGACGATAATGATAATATGTATTATAAAAGATTAGAATGTTGTTGTAATCACTATAATATAGATTTATCAAAACCAATCAAGGATCTAACTGAAGATGAACTTAATATTATTTTATATGGAAATAATGAAGTAATAAGATTTAATTATAAAAGTAAAAGTGGAAATATAAATAACAGCCTAGGAGTTTACGAAGGAATAATAAATAATCTTGAAAGAAGATATATGGAAACAACAAGTGAATGGATAAGAACTTGGATAGAAGGTTATATGATTGAACTTGTATGTCCTACATGTCATGGTTCAAGACTTAAAGAAGAAGTTTTATCAGTTTTGATTAATGGAAAAAACATATATGAAGTAACATGCATGAGTGTTAAAGAATTACTTAATTTTGTAAATAAAATAAAACTAACTGAAGAACAAGCTAAAATAGCAGAATTATTACTAAAAGAATTAAAATTAAGATTAACATTTCTAATGGATGTAGGATTAGATTATCTAACACTTAATAGAACAGCCGGAACTTTATCAGGAGGGGAATCACAAAGAATAAGATTGGCAACACAAATTGGAACTGGTCTTACAGGAATACTTTATGTATTAGATGAACCTAGCATAGGATTGCATCAAAAAGACAATGATAAACTTATCGCATCTATGTTAAAAATGAGAGATTTAGGTAATACATTAGTAGTGGTAGAACATGATATAGATACAATGAGACATGCTGATTATTTAGTTGATGTAGGACCACGCGCTGGAGAGCAAGGTGGATACATAATGGCTAAAGGAACACCAGAAGAAGTGGCTAATAACGAAAATAGTATTACCGGACAATATTTAAGTGGAAAAAGATGTATTGAAGTTCCTAAAAAAAGAAGAAAAGGCAATAAAAAGTATTTAGAAATTGTCAAAGCAAAAGAAAACAATCTTAAAAATGTTACAGTAAAAATACCTTTAGGAACATTTACATGTGTAACTGGAGTATCAGGTTCAGGTAAATCAACATTAATAAATGAAATATTATACAAGAGTCTAGCAAAAAAAATATATAAATCAAAATATAAACCAGGTAATCATAAAGAAATAAAAGGAATGGAAAATATAGATAAAGTAGTATTTATCTCTCAAGATCCAATAGGAAGAACACCAAGAAGTAATCCAGCTACATACACTGGAGTGTTTGATGATATAAGAGATTTATTTACAACCACTAAAGAAGCTAAAATGTTAGGATATGATAAATCTAGATTCTCTTTTAATGTAAAAGGTGGAAGATGTGAAGCTTGTCGTGGTGATGGAGTAAAAAGAATAGAGATGCATTTTTTACCAGATGTATATGTTCCTTGTGAAGTATGTGGTGGAAAAAGATATAATAGTGAATCACTAAAAATTAAATTTAAAGAAAAAAATATTTCAGAAGTATTAGATATGAGAGTATCAGAAGCTTTGAAATTCTTTGATAAAATTCCTAAAATAAAAAAACAACTTCAAGTTCTTGAAGATGTTGGTTTAGGTTATATAAAATTAGGTCAATCTGCTCCGACTTTATCTGGAGGAGAAGCATCACGTGTAAAACTAGCAAAAGAATTACAAAAAAAACCTACAGGAAAAACAGTGTTTATAATGGATGAGCCTACAACAGGTCTTCATTCAGAAGACATAAAGAAGCTTCTTGAAATTATAAATAGAATAGTAGATAATGGAGATAGTGTTATAGTAATTGAACACAATCTTGATATGATTAAAGTAGCAGACTATATCATAGATTTAGGACCAGATGGCGGAACAAATGGTGGAACAATCGTTGCAACTGGAACACCAGAAGAAGTTGCAAAATGTCCTAATTCATATACAGGAGAATACTTAAATAAAATATTGTAGGAGGATATATGAATAATATTGCACTGGATTTAGGAATTATAAAAATACATTGGTATTCATTAACGATGTTAACAGCAATGGTTGTAGGAGGCATATTATTTATTAATGAATGTAAAAAGAAATCTATAAATAAAGAAATTATAGAAAACATGTTATTTTATACTATAATATTTGGTATTTTAGGAGCTAGAATTTATTATGTAATATTTAATTTAAGTTATTATCTTTCTAATCCTATAGAAATAATAGAAATATGGAATGGTGGCTTAGCAATTCATGGAGGCTTAATTGGTGGAGTTCTAACAATTTTATACCACTGTAAAAAACATAATATAAGTTTTTTAAGTATATTGGACAATGCATCATTTCCAGTAATAATTTCACAAGCAATAGGAAGATGGGGGAACTTCTTTAATCAAGAGGCTCATGGACCTGTTACAACGTTTGCTACATTAAAGTCTTTATATATTCCGGATTTTATAATAAAAGGTATGAAAATAGGAGGTTTGTATTACCATCCTACATTCTATTATGAATTTATATGGAACATTTTAGGTTTTATAGTTTTGATTACAATAAATAAATATAAGAAAAACTTAAAAAAAGGAACTCTTACAGGAATATATTTAATGTGGTATTCTTCTGCAAGATTCTTTATTGAATCTCTAAGAACAGATAGTTTAATGCTATTTAATTTAAAAATAGCACAAATAGTATCAATTATATTATTTTTAATAGGTATTTATCTCGTTTTTATAAGAAAAGATAAAAAGCAAACAAAAGAAGAGTAAAATCTTCTTTTTTCTTATAAAATAAGGAAAAAAATTAAAAAAAGTTCTTGCTTTGCATATAATTTTGTGTTAATATATTGTTGTTATTGACTGCAGAGATGTGCAAGGTTGCTGATACACCAGGTTAAGTTGTAAATCTGATATCAGGTTATTTGTGCGGAGCAAGTCTATACCAGATATAGGCGAAGGGAGGACATTATGGCAGAAGTTAATGTTCGTGTTAAGTTGAGATCATATGATCACAGAATTCTTGACAATGCTGCTTCTAAAATAGTAGAAACAGTAAAGCGTGCAGGCGGAAAAGTAAGTGGACCAGTACCACTTCCAACTGAGATTGAAAAAATAACAATCTTAAGAGCTGTACACAAATATAAAGATTCTCGTGAACAATTTGAATCACGTACACACAAAAGATTAATTGATATTAAAAATCCAAGTAAGGAAACTTTAGACGCATTAAAACGTTTAGATCTACCAAGTGGTGTTAGTATCGAAATCAAACAAAAATAATTAAATTAGAAGGAGAAAGAAAATGAAAGGAATCTTAGGTAAGAAAATAGGAATGACTGAAGTTTTCGAAAAAAGCGGAAAACTAGTTCCTGTTACAGTAATCGAAGTTGAACCTAATGTTGTAACTCAAGTTAAAACAAAAGAAAACGACGGTTATGAAGCTGTTCAATTAGCTGCAGTTACTACAAGAGAAAAATTAAGTAACAAAGCAAAACTTGGACACACAAAAAAAGCAAACACTGCTCCTAAGCGCTTCTTAAAAGAAATCAGAGGAGTAGATATCAGTAATTATGAATTAGGAAAAGAAATAACTGCTGACTTATTTGAAGCAGGAGAAATCGTAGATGTTACTGGTATTAGTAAAGGTAAAGGTTACCAAGGTGTAATCAAGAAAAATAATCAACATCGTGGACCAATGGGACATGGATCTAAATACCACAGAGGTGTTGGATCATTAGGAACAATGCTTCCAAAAAGAGTTCTTAAAGGAAAAGCATTACCATCTCACATGGGACACAATCAAGTAACAATCCAAAATCTAGAAATTATAAGCATTGATACAGAAAACAATTGTATCTTAGTAAAGGGTAGTATCCCAGGAGCTAAAAAATCTTTAGTTATAATCAAAAGTGCTGTGAAAACAGACAAGAAAAACAATCCGTTTGAACTTATATCTTATGAAGAAGAAGTAGAAGAGACTCCTGCTGAAGAACTACAATCAAGCGAAGAATCATCACAAGAAGTAGCAGAATAATTTCTGATTAACATTAATACTTAGAGTGATGAAAGGAGGATTTAAGATTATGAAGTTTGAACTTTTAAACTTAAACGGAGAAAAAATTAAAGATATAAATTTAAACAAAGAGATTTTTGGAATTAAACCTAATGATGTTGTATTAAAAGATGCAATCATCTTAGCACAATCATCATTAAGACAAGGAACAGCAAAGACTAAAACAAGAGATGAAGTTTCTGGTGGAGGAAGAAAACCATGGAAACAAAAAGGAACAGGTAATGCTCGTCAAGGTTCAATAAGAGCCGTTCAATGGGTTGGTGGAGGAGTAGCCTTCGGACCAGTTCCAAGAAGTTATAATAAAAAACAAAATAGAAAAGAAAGAAAGCTAGCTTTAAAAACAGCTTATACATATAAAGCATTAGATAAAGCTTTAGTAATTGTTGATGAAATTAAATTTGAAACTCCAAAAACTAAAGAAATGACTTCTTTATTAAATAAGCTTAATATAGCAAACGAAAAAGTTATAGTAGTAGTTAATGAATATAGCGAAAACGTTATTTTATCTGCACGTAACTTACAAAACGTTGTAATAGCGCTTCCAGAAGAATTATCAACATTAGATATAATAAGTGCTAAAAAATTGCTAATTGAAGAAAAAGCTCTTAATAAGATTGAGGAGGCACTTAAATAATGAATACTAAATATTTAGAAATTATTAAAGCCCCAGTTGTGACTGAAAAGTCAGCAAGAATTGGACAAGATTTAAATCAATATGCATTTTATTGTGACCCTAAAGCAAACAAAACTGAAATAAAAGATGCTATTGAAAAAATATTCAAAGTAAAAGTTATGGAAATTAAGACAATTAATGTTCATCCAAAGAAAAAACGTGTTGGACGTTATGCTGGTCTTACAAACCGTAAAAAGAAAGCAATTGTAACCCTTGAAAAAGGACAAACAATTGAATTAGGGTAAGGAGGAATAATATATGGCAATAAGAAATTATAAACCTACTACTCCAGGCCAAAGAGGAATGAGTACACTAGTTAATGATGAAATTACTAGTAAAACTCCAGAAAAAAGTTTACTTGTTACTCTAAAGAAAAAAGCAGGAAGAAACCATCAAGGTAGAATAACTGTTAGACATCAAGGTGGAGGAGCAAAAAGAAAATATCGTATTATTGATTTCAAAAGAAATAAATTTGATATAACTGGAGTTGTATCTTCAATAGAATACGATCCAAATAGAAGTGCAAATATTGCATTAATAACATATAAAGATGGAGAAAAAAGATATATTATCGCTCCAAAAGGACTTACAGTTGGTAGTGAAATTATTTCATCATCAAAAGCTGATATAAAAGTTGGTAATGCATTACCAATAGCAAACATTCCAGTAGGAACTGTAGTTCATAATATTGAATTACAACCTGGAAAAGGAGCAGAACTTGCAAGAAGTGCTGGAGCATCTGCTCAAATCCTTGGTAGAGAAGGAAAACATGTAATGATAAGACTTTCATCAGGAGAAGTAAGATTAGTTTTAGGAACTTGCTTAGCAACTGTTGGTGAAGTTGGAAATGAAGATTATAGTTTAGTAAAATTAGGAAAAGCTGGTAGAAAAAGACATATGGGAATAAGACCTACAGTTCGTGGTTCTGTTATGAACCCTAATGACCATCCACATGGTGGTGGAGAAGGTAAAGCTCCAGTAGGTAGAAGTGGCCCAATGACTCCATGGGGTAAACCTGCTCTTGGATATAAAACTAGAAAGAAAAAAGCGTCTGATAAACTTATCGTTCGTCGTAGAAATAGTAAATAGGAAAGGATTGATAATATGGCAAGAAGTATTAAAAAAGGACCTTACGTATTCGATAGATTACTAAAAAAGGTTCAAACCTTAAATGAAACAGGTAAAAAAGAAGTAGTAAAAACTTGGTCACGCCGTTCAACAATATTTCCTGAATTTATAGGACATACATTTGCAGTTCATAATGGAAAAGAATTTATTCCAGTATATGTAACTGAAGATATGGTTGGACACAAACTTGGAGAATTTGCTTTAACTCGTAAGTTTGGTGGACACGGATCAGATAAGGCTAAGAAATAAGGGGGAGAGAAAATATGGATGTAAAAGCAATCGCAAAAGAAATTAGAATTAGTCCTATTAAACTTCGTCTTGTAGCAGACTTAGTTCGTGGAAAAAATACAAATGAAGCTTTAGATATTTTAAATAACTATAACAGTAAATCTTCAAGAGTAATTAAGAAAGTTGTTTCATCAGCAGTAGCAAATGCTACAAATAACAACAATCTTGATGCTAATAAATTATATATAAAAGAAATTAGAGTAGATATGGCATCAACTTTAAAAAGAAGAATGCCAGGATCTCGTGGAAAAATTGATAAATTCTTCCATAGAAGATCACACGTTACTGTAGTGGTAGCAGAAAGGTAATTTAGGAGGTATTTATTTATGGGACAAAAAGTTAGTCCAGTAGGACTTAGAATTGGCGTTAATAAAGATTGGGAATCTAAATGGATGGCTCCTAAAAAAGATTACGCTAAATATTTAAATAATGACATCAAAATTAGAGAATATTTAGAAAATAAGCTAAAAGATGCTGGAATTTCTAAAATTGAAATCGAAAGAAACTCTAAAAGATGTGAAGTAATCATTAACTCTTCAAAACCAGGTATCATTATTGGTCGTGGTGGAGAAGAAATTAACAAATTAAAAAATGAATTATCTAAATTAGTTGATGAAGAATTAACTGTATCAATTAAGGAAGTTAAAAATATAGATTTAAATGCACAATTAGTTGCAGAATCTATAGCAAAACAAATAGAAAATCGTGGTTCATTTAGAGCTGCTGAAAAGAAAGCTATTCGTGCTGCTATGAAAGCCGGAGCAAAAGGAATTAAAACTTTAGTTTCTGGAAGATTAAATGGCGTAGAAATGGCTAGACAAGAAGGTTATTCAGAAGGAAATATTCCTCTTCATACTATAAGAGCTGATATAGATTATGGTTTTGCAGAAAGCTTAACTACATATGGAAAATTAGGTGTTAAAGTATGGATCTATAAAGGAGAAATCTTACCTTCTAAGAATAAGAAACAAGAAGGGGGTAATTAATTATGTTAATACCGTCTAGAACAAAATATAGAAGAGTTCATAGAATTAAATACGAAGGAAAGGCTAAAGGAAACACTAAACTTTCATTCGGAGAATATGGACTGATGGCAAAAGAAGGAGCTTGGATTACAAATAATCAAATAGAAGCTGCCAGAATTGCTATGACACGTTATATGAAGCGTGGTGGAAAAGTATATATCAATATATTTCCACATATGCCAAAAACTGCTAAACCACTAGAAGTTCGTATGGGATCTGGAAAAGGTGCTGTAGATAAATGGGTAGCAGTAGTAAAAGAAGGAAAAATCATGTTTGAAATTTCCGGAGTTGATGAAGCAGTAGCTCGTGAAGCTTTAAGACTTGCTTCTCACAAATTACCAATCAAAACCAAATTTGTAAAAAAAGAAGATATGGGTGGTGAAAACGCATGAAAATTGAAGAATTAAGAAAACTATCCAACGAGGATTTGGAAAAGAAAATCAAAGAATCTAAGGAAGAGTTATTTAACTTGCGTTTCCAACAAGCTACAGGAAATCTAGAAAAACCTTCTAGACTTAGAGATTTAAGAAAACAAGTTGCAAAAATGAAGACAATAATTCGCGAACGCGAGTTAGAGAAATAGGGAGGTTAACAAAAGATGAAAGATACTGTAAAAAAAGAATTTGTTGGAAAAGTAGTTAGTGATAAAAATAATAAAACTATTACTGTATTAGTAGAAACTTACAAAAAACATCCAAAATATGGAAAAAGAGTTAAATACAGTAAGAAATATAGCGCTCATGATGAAACTAATAAAGCAAAAGTAGGAGATATAGTAAGAATAGTGGAAACAAGACCATTATCAAAAACAAAAAGATTCTATTTGGCAGAAGTAGTTGAAGAGAGAGTTATATTATAGTTTTCAAGGAGGAATAAGAATATGGTTCAACAAGAAACCCGTTTAAAAGTTGCTGATAACTCAGGAGCTAGAGAATTACTAGTAATAAGAGTTATGGGTGGCTCAAAAAGAAAATTTGGTAATATTGGTGATGTAGTTGTAGGTACTGTAAAAAAAGCTACTCCTAATGGAAACATTGGTAAAGGAAAAGTAGTAAAAGCAGTAATCGTAAGAACTGTAAAAGGTGTAAGAAGAGATGATGGCTCTTATATTAAATTTGATGATAATGCATGTG
>CAKORS010000008.1 GCA_934101605.1 uncultured Bacilli bacterium | reverse complement strand
GCATTTATTGCTTTAGGAGTTTTAACATTTGCAAAAATAGTTCCAGATTTTATATCAAAAATATTTGGAATAAAAGATGCAGCAGGAAGCTTTAAAGAAAGCTCAAAAATGTTAAAAACAGCTGCATTTTCAGCAGCAGGAGCAGGAATCGGATTAGGGGCAGCAGGATTAACAGGAATCGGAGCATTTAGAGCAACAAAAGGACAAGGAGGATGGGCAAGATTTGGATCAGTAGCCCAATCATTTGGAACAGCATTGTCAAGTACAATAAGAGGAGCATCAGGAGGAGCAACAGGTAATATATTGGCAGGACAAAAACATGCTTCAGCAACAAATGCAAGAAGAAGAGAATTATATGAATCAGGAGTAGGAGTAGGAGCTGCAATGTTAGCCGGAGCAACATTTGGAATTTATAATCCAAATCATAAAGATGAACAAATAGAGCAAGCATATGATGATTTATTGAATAAAAGAAAAGATCTTGATAGTAGAGTTGAAGGCGAAATAAATAAAGGAAAAGACAACTATAGAATGACCGAGGATAGCATCAGTAAGAGTTTATTAGGAAAAAACTATGCTGAAGCCAAAAAAGCAGGATATTTGGATCCAAATACAAGCTCAAAAGATTTGGAGTACATGATGAGTGGTTCAATATACGATGCAATGTCAGATCATGAAAAATCAGTGTTAAATGACGCTTATTATACAAAAAAAGCAATAGAAACAACAAAAGGCATGAAGATACAAGACTTTAATAACTTCAGAAACTCTGATGAATTTAAGAACTTAAGTGGAGTAGAGGCTTCTAAATATGATAAGTTATATGCTGATGAGATGAATGAAGCAAAAGCACAATATGTTCAAGATGTTAAAGCTAATAGAAAAGAAGATTCACAAGCAGTTGCTTATATGGATACATATGATAGAGCAGTTGAAGCATACTCTAAAAAATATGGTAAAAAAGATGGAAAAGATAAAGATACAAATTACGCATACGACTTTACTTCTCTTACAACTACAGATCAAGTACATGATGGAGATAGTTATAAAGCAACAAAATCACAAGCCGAAGATGCAAGAATTAAATTTTCTAATTCAGCAACAAGAGCAAATCATTATAAACAAGAAAAAGCAAATAAATAAAAAGAAAGATACTCTCTTTCTTTTTTTGTAAATTAATACAAAATTAAGTTGATATAATTGATTTTATTAATTGTATTTGATATACTTTAAGAGTAAAAATATAGTAAAGGGGATGTCTGAATGGATGATTATACATATTTGGTTCCAGCAAATAGTAAAAGACAGGGAATGATATTCGGTTTCTTTTCAATACCTGATTTAATAATATTTGCTGTTGGTGTTGCATTTACAATCTTACTAGGAAGTTTAATACCAGCCAAAACAGTTGGAGCAGTGGCAGGAATTCTAACTCCAATTCTAATCGGAGGATTTCTAGTTTTTCCAATACCTAATTATCATAATACGCGAGTTTTAATCAAAGAAATTTATTGTTTTTACTTTAAAAATAGAAGAAGATATATATGGAGAGGATGGTGCTATAAATATGAACAACCAGATGAATAATAATTCTAATATTGATGCTAATAGTATTGGTAATCAAACTGAAGTAAATATGAATCAAATGGGTGTCAATACAAATTCAAATACTAGAAATAGTAATAATGGTATTAACCCAGTAAGAAGTGGTGCAAATGTATCTGGAATAGATAAAAAAAGACCATTACCTAAAAAAATAGCTGAAGATAAAAAATATACTGAAAATTGGATAGATATAAAAACAATATCTAATGGAATAATTTATAATAAAGAAGGATATATGATATCTGGTATAAGAATTCATCCTAAAAATATATTTATTTCTGATAGAAGTAGTATGGATGCAACATTGATTGGTCTTATGAATTTTTATAATACTATTGATTTTGAATTTTGGTTAGTTGTAGCTGATCGTCCAGTAGATATTAGTATGTATCAAGCTGAATTACAACTTTTATACAATAAAACCCCTGACCAAAAGATAAGAAAATTAATATCCCAAGATATGGACAAAGGAGATTTCTTTGCCAGTAATAACGTGGTTGATACTGAGTATTACATATTATTTAAAGAAAAGAAATTAGAGGTTCTACAAAAGAGATTGAGAAGTATGATAAATAATATCTCTCAAGCAGGAATTTCTGTTAACCCAACATCAACTGAAGAATTAAGAATGCTTGTAGATAACTTCTTAAATGGAGGAAGAGACTTTACAGCAGGAGGTGTAATGCCATTATGAGTATATTTAAAAGCGAAGTGGCTCCAAAAGGCCTACAATTTAATTCTAATGAAATCATCATTAGTGATAAATATATGAGGATACTTACTGTAGTTTCATATCCAAGAAGTATAGGAGTTGGATATTTGTCAAATATCACAAGTATGCCAGGAATAAAAGTTGTTATAAAACATATTCCTGTTCCATTTTCAACTCTTCAAAAAATGTTGAATAAAGAATTGGCAAATTTAAAAGTTCAATACCAGGATGAAAAAGATGCAACATCTCAAGAAAGAATAAGACAAGATTATGATACTTTAGAAAACTTTATAACTCAACTTGCTATGGCTCAATCAAAAATATATGATTTCCAAATGCACATAGTAGTAACAGCAGATACTATGGAAGATTTGGAAACAAAAAATGTTCAAATTAAAAACTATTTGGATGCAATGGGAATGAGAGCAGTTCCTTTAAGATTTGAACAGGAAAAAGTTTTAAAAAGTATTTTACCATTCTTCCCTAAACAAGATATAGAAGAAAGAATAGGAACAATAATGCCAAGTCCAACAATGGCAGGTATGTATCCATTTATATTTGATAGTATTAAAGATCCAGGACCATCAACATTATTAGGAACAGATTTTTCTGGAGGAGTAATTTTATTTAATCAATTCTTATATCAAATAAGAAAAGAACATAATAGAAACAACGCAAATGTTGTAATACTAGGAACTTCTGGTTCAGGTAAATCTACAGCAGCAAAACTTTTATTAAGAAGTTCATTAAGAAATGGTTATAAAATTGTTTGTATAGATCCAGAAAATGAACTTAGAGAAATGGTTGAAACATTCGGTGGAGACAATATTGATTTAGGTAAAGGTGGAGAATTTGGACTTATAAATCCACTTGAAGTTTTAGTTGATGCAGATGAAGAAGAAATAAAACAAGGTCTAGGAAGCTCAATTCTTACTCAAACTTTCCAATTTATAAAAGGATTCATGAGATATTATGATCCTACAATTGAAGAAGATGTAATGAATTTGATGGTAGAAATGCTAACAGAAACATATCGTAGATTTGGCATCAATTACGATACTGATTTTTCTAGATTAACATCAGAAGATTACCCAACATTTGATGATTTATATACAACAATAAAAGGAAAATTAACTTCTATGACAGATGCAACAAGAGAAAAAGATATAATGGAAAGACTAGAGCTTAAAATAAGACCACTTACAAATGAATTAAGATTTTATTTTAATGGAAAAACAAGCATTAAACCAAGAAGTAATTTTATAGTGTTTAATATAAGAGAAGTAATGAGTGCAGATGTAAACATTAGAAACGCATTGTTCTTCAATATATTAAAATATGCTTGGAGTCTATGTCTTGATTCATCAATAAATACAGTAATGATGGTTGATGAAGCACATGTTTTATTATCTGGTGGTAATGTTTTAGGAGCAGATTTCTTAGCAAATATTCAAAGAAGAAGTCGTAAATATAACACAGGTAATATAATAATTACTCAACAACCAAGTGATTTTACTCCAAATGAAGTAATAACACAAGGTAAAGCAATATTTGATAATGCATCTTATTATTTAGTAATGGGATTAAAAAAACAAGCAGTTGAAGATCTATCAAAACTAATTGATTTAAATGATAATGAAAAAGAAAGTATAAAAAGATATTCTCAAGGTGAAGCATTATTTGTATGTGGTTCTAGAAGAATGAGAATGACAGTAATCCTTACACAAGAAGAATTAGATTCATTTGGATCTGGTGGGGGATTATAAAAAACAAAAATTGCAATTATTTAATTGACAATAAAATGTAAATATTATAGAATAAAGACATAAGGAAGAGAGGTTATTTATATGATAAATATGTTAGCAGTTGGAGATGTTACTGTAAATGCAGATGCGACATCATTTTGTTCAGATGCCGAAGCAATCTTTAAATTAATTGGAGTTGTAATTAATATCTTAAAAATTGCTATTCCTATAATTATAGTTTTATTAGCAATACTAGATTTAGGAAAAGCAGTAATGGCTGGAGAAGAAAAACAAATCAAAGAAGCCCAAAAAATGTTGTTAAAAAGAATTATTTATGGTGTTGCAATATTCTTTGTAGTTACAATTTTACAAGTAGTATTTAATTTGATTGGACAAAGTGATTATACTAGTTCTAGATGTTGGGAATGCGCAACAAACCCAAGCAAATGTTAACAAAACATAAATATTAATATAAAGTTAGAAAATATATTTATTTTCTAATTTTTTTTTGTTATAATTTAAACAGGTGAGATTATGATTAATAAAGTTATTTTTATGTTAGACAAACTTCCACAACAATATTGTGGACTTAATAAAGGAACTTATACAATATTAAGATATTTATTCAATGTAATAAGATTTACTATTCCAGTGTTATTACTTGTTTTAATAGCTAAAGACTTTGTTACAGCTACTATGGCCGGAAAAGAAGAGGATATTAAAAAAGCTCAAAAAGATGCGCTAACAAGAATTATAATTGGAGTAATACTTTTTTTACTTCCTAGTATTGTAAATATAATAATGTCAATAATTGGAAATACCACTTGCAAAATAACAAACTTTTAATTATAAGAAAATACTAGAGGTGATAAAAATGAAATTTAAACTTAAAGCAACTGCTAGAGACTGGACAATATTTGGTATATTTGTAGTTATACTTCTTATCGCATCATCAATCTTATCAGTAAATATTAATAGTTTTGCAACAACAGGACAATTTGCTGGATTAAACTTTTTTACAGGTTTTGGTCCAAAATATATATCTGCAACACTGTTATTCTTTTTTGCAGCATTAATATTTCTATTCGTTTCTGTAAAATCATACTTTTTTGATAAAGAATCAGGATTTGGTTTTTCAATTGGAGAAAAAGAAAAAGGTGGCTATAACAGATGGGCTACTGCCAAAGAAATGAAAAAGCAACTTGATTGTGTAAATATAAAAGACAGTGTATATGAACATGCAGGTTTTCCAATTATAAATGACGGAGAAAGAATATGGTTAGATGATAAAGAAAGCCACAATTTAGTTATTGGTTCAACTGGTTCAGGTAAAACACAAGATGTTGTTTTTCCATTAACAAAGTCATTAATTAAAAAAGGTGAATCAATGATTATTACAGACCCTAAAGGAGAAATCTATGCAGAAACTGCAGGTCTTTTAAAAGAACGTGGATACAAGATTGTAGTGTTAAATTTCCGTGAACCACAAAGAGGAAATACATGGAATCCTTTAGCATTACCATATAAACTTTATAAAGAAGGTAATGTAGATAAAGCAATGGAGCTTTTGGATGACGTTGCATCAAACATTCTTTATGAAGAAGGTGGAAATAAAGATGCATTCTGGGAAAAAACATCAGCAGACTTCTTTGCAGGTCTTACTCTAGGACTTTTTGAAGATGCAAAACCAGAAGAAGTAAATATTAATAGTATTTCAGTAATGGCTTCGGTTGGAGAAGAGAAATTTGGTCCAAGAAGCACATATATGAAAGAATATTTTAATGGAAAAGATCCAGCTGGTTCAGCATATACATGTGCATCAGGAACAGTTTATGCACCGGAAGAAACAAAAGGATCAATCCTTTCAACATTTAAACAAAAAATAAGAATATTTGCATCACGTGAAAATTTATCAGAAATGCTTGCTACAAGTGATTTTGAAATGGATATGATAGGAAAACAAAAGACAGCAGTATTTATGATAATTCAAGATGAAAAAAAGACATATCATGCTTTAGCAACAATATTTATAAAACAATGCTATGAATCATTAATTGATGTAGCACAACATATACCAGGTGGAGCATTACCAATAAGAACAAACTTTATACTTGATGAGTTTGCTAATATGCCTCCACTAAAAGATGTTACAACAATGATAACAGCAGCACGTTCTCGTCATATTAGATTTACAATGATAATTCAAAACTTTGCTCAATTAAATGCAGTATATGGAAAAGAAAATGCTCAAACAATAAGAAGTAACTGCAACAATTTAATGTACTTGTTAACAACAGAACTTGCAGCCCTAGAAGAAATTTCTAAACTATGTGGTGATAAAAAAGTTAAAGTTGGAAAAGGTGATAAGGAACACGAAGAAACTCGTCCTTTAATAACAGTATCAGATCTACAAAAAATGAAACCTGATGAAGCAATAGTTATAAGAATTAGATGCAATCCATTTAAGACAAAATTAACACCTAACTGGAAAACAGATTGGGGTGTCATAAAAAGAGAAGCAGATCCATTCGTTCAAAGAGAGAAAAAACATATTCAAACATTCAATTTAAAAGAATTTGTTCAAGCTAAAAAACAAGAGAACTTTATGAACCAAATGGGTTCACAAGATATGAGTAATCCATTTGGAGGAGGCATGAATCCATTCGCAGGAATGCCTAATCCATTTATGCCAAATATACCAAGCAATAATGGTTCAATTCCAAGTGAGCCAAATCAATCACAATCATTTGATGTAGATGATTTAGTAAAAAGAATTGATGCTAAAATTGCGGAATTAGAAGCAGAAGAAAAAGCAAAAGAAGAGGAAGAAAAGAAACAACAGGAAATCACTAATCCTAATAATGTAATGGAAAGTAATAATTCTGATGTAGACAATAATGTAAGTGAAGTATTTAATAATACTAAACCAGTAAAAATTAGTGATGATCAATTCTTTGATGATTTCTTTGATGAATAAAAAGCCAAATATTGGCTTTTTTTAGTTATTAAAATTACAAATAATCAATAAATAATTTTATAATATTTACTTTATTTTTATATCTTTTTACTATATAATTTTAGTAGGAGTACAAGTATGAATAATATATATAATTTAACAGAACAAGATTTAGAAAACTATTTAGAATCAATCGGAGAAAAAAAGTATAGATGTAAACAAATATTAGAATGGTTATATAAAAAAAGAGTTGAAAGTTTTAAGGAAATGACTAATATAAGTATATCCTTACAAGAAAGATTAGAAAAAGACTTTACAATAGATCATATAAAAATAATAAAAGAAGAAAACGATATTGATGTTAGTAAATATTTATTTGAATTAAGCGATAAGAATCATATAGAAGCAGTTTTAATGCACCATGATTATGGATTAAGTTTATGTATATCAAGTGAAGTAGGATGCAATATGAGTTGTGCTTTCTGTGAATCAGGAAGATTAAAAAAAGTAAGAAATTTATATCCTTCTGAAATGATTTTACAAATAATAGAAATAGAAAAGAAAATAAATAAAAGAATATCTCATATTGTTATTATGGGTATAGGTGAACCATTTGATAATTATGATAATATAGTTAAATTTATAACTATAGCAAATAGTCCAAGATGCTTAGAAATAGGATCACGTCATATTACAGTATCAACATGTGGAATTATACCTAAAATAAAAGAATTTAGTAAATTACCATTTCAAGTAAATCTTGCTATTTCTTTACACGCACCAAATAATGAAATAAGAGATAAAATAATGCCAATTAATAAAGTATATAAAATAGAAGAATTAATAGATGCAGTAAAAGATTATATAAAAGAAACTAACAGAAGAGTAACATTTGAATATATAATGTTAGATGGAATAAATGACAGCGCATCTTGTGCTAAAGAACTTGCTAAATTATTAAAAGGAATGAATTGTTACATAAATTTAATACCTTATAATGAATCAAGTAACATTACCTTAAAAAGAAGTAAAAAAGATACTATTTTAAAATTTTATGATATAATAAAAAAAGAAGGTATGAATATAACAATAAGAAGAGAATTTGGAGGCAAAATATCTGCTGCATGTGGGCAGTTAAGAGCCAAAAAGGAGGAATAAAATGGAGTCATTTTATTTAACTGATACAGGCATTATAAGATCTCATAATGAAGATAGCATAATAATAGTAAAAAACCCAGAAGGATCTTATTTAATGGCTGTAGCAGATGGAATGGGAGGACATTCATCAGGAGAAATTGCATCATCTATAGCTATAAAACACATAAGTGAAAGATTTAGTAATAGTTTCTTTAAAATGAACAAAACAGATGCTATAGAGTGGATTAAAGAATGTGCTAATGAAATTAATAGTTTAATTTTTAAATATACAGATGAACATGAAGAATCAAAAGGAATGGGAACAACTTTAGTATTAGCAGTAATAACTGAAGATTATATCCTATTTGGTAACATAGGAGATTCATCTGGATTTGTTATTAAAAATAATAAAATACACAAAGTAACTCAGGATCATACATTAGTTAATTTACTTGTAAAAGCAGGAGAATTAACAAAAGAAGAAGCTCAAAACCATCCAAAGAAAAACATTCTCATGAATGCCTTAGGAATAAATGATCCAGTAAAGATAGATGTATTTGATTGTTCTAAAGATATAGATGCCATACTTCTATCATCAGATGGACTAACTTCAATGTTAACTGAGGAACAAATAGAAAAAGTTGCAACAGATAAAGATTTAGATATAGAAGAAAAAGTAATAAAATTGATAAAAAAAGCAAATAACAGGGGTGGCAATGATAATATATCAGTAGCATATTTAGTAATAAATAAGGGAAGTGATACTAATGATCGTTAAGGGACAAAAACTAAATGACCGTTATGAAATATTAAAAACAATTGGAGAAGGTGGAATGGCTAATGTCTACCTTGCAAAAGATACAATTTTAGATAGAAATGTAGCTATAAAAGTATTGCGTGGAGATTTAGCGGGAGATGAAAAATTCGTAAGACGTTTCCAAAGAGAAGCATTATCAGCATCAAGTCTTTCTCATCCAAACATTGTAGAAATATATGATGTAGGAGAAGATGATGGTGATTATTTCATAGCAATGGAATATATTCCTGGTTATAACCTAAAACAATTATTGAAAAGAAGAGGGAATCTAACTGTTCATGAAGTAATAGATATTATGCAACAAATCACTAATGCAATGAGTGTTGCCCATGACAATATGATAATACACAGAGATTTAAAGCCTCAAAATATATTAATCATGGATGATGGTGGAGTAAAAATAACAGATTTTGGTATTGCAACAGCACTTAATTCAACACAACTCACTCAGACTAATTCCGCAATGGGATCAGTTCACTATTTTCCACCAGAACAAGCAAGTGGAAAAGGAGCAACATTAAAAAGCGATGTTTACTCATTAGGAATAATGATGTATGAACTATTAACCGGAGAATTACCATTTAAAGGAGATAACGCTGTAGAAATAGCACTAAAACACTTAAAAGAACCAATTCCAAGTGTTAAAGATATAAATCCTAATATACCACAAAGCGTTGAAAACGTTATAATAAAAGCAACAGCTAAAAATCCTAAAAATAGATATGAAAACGCTAATGAAATGTATCAAGATTTATTAACAGTTCTAAATAAAGAAAGATTAAATGAACCAAGAATAGTATTTAAATATCCTGAAGGAATTGAAGAAAAAGAAGATTATATTGCTAAGGGTGATGATTTAGATAACTCATTAGTTAAAGAAATAAAAACAAACAAAGAAAAAGGAAATAAAAAAATAGTAGTATTAAGCTCTATAGTTGGAGTATTAGCACTTATTCTAGTATTTATATTCTTAATACTACCAAAATTAACTGAAGTTCCAGATGTAACAATACCAGATGTTTCTGAGTTATCTGTTGTACAAGCAGAAAAAAAACTTAAAAAAGTAGGCCTTACAGTAGCACAAAAAACAAAAAAAGAAACATCTAACGATATAGAAGAAGGAAAAGTAATTGGAACAACACCTGAAATAGGTAGATCAGTTAAAAAAGGAACTAAAGTAACTATAATAGTATCAAAAGGAGCAAAAAAATATACAGTAGAAGATTTAACTGGTAAAAACTATATTGAAGTTCAAACATTACTTGAAAATATGTATAAAATTATAGTAAATATAGAAGAAAAAGATGTTGATAAAGAAGTAACAGATAAACAAGCTATAGTAGATCAAAGCGTTAAAAAGGGTGAAGTTTTAGGTGAAGGAGACGAAATAACTTTATATATTCCTAAAGCTCAAGAAAAATATCCTGACTTTGTATCAGAAGGTTGGTCCGAAGATAAAATAAGAGAATGGGCAACAGAACATGAAGTAAATTTAACTATAGAATATCAAGAAACAGAAGATTATGATCCTGGAACAGTAATATCACAAAGTAGAGCAAAAGATGTATCAGTAGTAAGTGGAGCAACATTGAAAATAATAATAGCAAAGGAACGAACTGATTCTAATAATGGGTAATAATATGGCACAAATAGTAAAAATAATAAATGACATTCATTTTGTTTCAGATAATGAAAAAATATATGAATGTAAAACAAATGGAAAATTAAAATATCAAGGAGTTGCCCCTCAAGTGGGCGACTTTGTTGAATTTGATAAACAAAATAAAATAATAACAAAGATATATCCTAGAAAAAATAGTCTTTTAAGACCAAATGTATCTAATATTGATCAAGCTTTAATAGTAACAAGTCTTAAAGATCCAAACTTTAGCACAAATCTTTTAGATAAATTATTATTAATTTGTCATGTTAATAATATTAAACCAGTAATATGTATAACAAAAAAAGATTTAGTATCAAAAAATGAAATAAAAGAATATAAAAAAATCTTAAACTACTATAAAAAGATAGGATATAAAGTTATATACAACACAAATAAATTTAAATTAAAACATATATTCAAAAACAAAACAACAGTCTTTACAGGACAAACTGGGGCAGGAAAATCAAGTCTTATAAATAAACTAAACAAAGACTTTAACTTTGAAACAGGAGAAACATCTAAAGCCTTAGGACGAGGAAAACATACAACAAGATATGTAACATTAGTAAATCTATATAAAGGTAAAGTATTAGATACACCAGGGTTTTCTAATATAGATCTAAAACAATTAACAGATGAAGAAATAAAAGAAAGTTTTATAGAGTTTAACAAGATAAACTGTGAATATAAAGATTGCAAACATATAAATGAAAAAAATTGTAGAATTAAAGAAGCAGTTAAAGAAAACACTATACTAAAATCAAGATATGAAAACTATTTAAAGTTTATAGAAAAGAGGTAGTTATGAAAGAGGTATCAGTATCCTTTTTAGGAGACTACAATTATCAAGAAATAATAAAAAAATTAAATAATAGCAATTGTGACTATATACATTATGATGTAATGGATGGAAAATTTGTAGATAATAAAAATCTAAGTGTTGAAAAGATTAAAACTTTACTTGATATCTCAAATAAAAAAAATGATATTCATCTAATGGTAAAAGATCCAAGTAAATATATTGAAGCATTATCTTTATATGATATATCATATATAACTATTCATAAAGAAATAAAAAATTATGATAAATATATAGACATGATAAAAAATTATGGTTTTAAAGTAGGTCTTGCAATTAATCCTGAAACTAGTGTTGAAGAAATAAAACAGGATTTACCAAAAATAAATTTAGTTTTAGTTATGACAGTTCATCCAGGACGATCAGGTCAAAGCTTTCTAACAGATGAATCAAAAAAAATAGATGAATTAAAAGAATATATAAAAGAAAATAAACTAAATGTAAAAATATCAGTAGATGGAGGAATAAAAGAAGAGACTTTACCATTTGTTGTAAATTCTGATATAATAGTAAGTGCATCTTATGCATTAGAAAATTTAGATAATATAAACAAAATTAAAGAGGTAGGAGAATAATATGAAATATATAAAATATGTAATAGCAGTATTATTAGTATGTTTAGCAGTATTTGTTGTATACTTTATGACTAATAAAGATAAAGATACAGATGCAGTAAAATTTAAAGAAGAATATGAAAGTTTAAATGGAGTGATGGCAAACGAGGATAATGCTTATCCATCATTAAGTATAAATAAGAAAAACCAAGTAGTTTATGCATCATATGATAAATTATTTGAAATATTAGATAATGGAACAGGAGTAATTTATCTTGGATTTCCAGAATGTCCATGGTGTAGAAATGCAGTTCCAGTATTACTTGATGCAGTAAGTGATCACAGTAGTTTAAATATTTATTATATGAATATGTTAAATGAAAGAGATACAAAAGAATTAGATGCAAATGGAAACATTGTAACAATAAAAAAAGCAAGTGATAATTATTATAAATTATTAAAGAAACTTGATGAATATCTAGACGAATATACAACAGAAGATAAAAATGGTAACAAAGTATCTTTACAAGAAAAAAGAGTATATGTTCCACTTGTTTTATTTGTAAAAGATGGAGTAATAAAATCAGTTCACTCTGATACAGTAGAATCTCAAACAAATCCATTTGTAACACTTACAAAAAAACAAAAAGAAGAGTTAAGAGAAATCTATAGTAATGCTTTAAATACTATTGATAGCAATACTTGCTCAACAGAAACAAGTTGTTAACAAGACTATTAATTAGTCTTGTTTTCTGTTATAATTAAGAAGGTGATAAAAATGAATATATTTAAAAAACTAAAAGAAACTTTTACTTCTTCAAAAGAAGTAAAAAAAGAAGAAGTAAAAATCTATGAAAAAGGACTTACTAAATCAAGAGAAAACTTTGTATCAAAATTAATTAATTTAACAAATAAATATAAACAAGTAACAGATGAATACTTTTATGAACTTGAAGAAATATTAATAAGTGCTGATATAGGAGTAAATACAGTAATGTCATTTATTGATAGATTACGTGATAGAGTTAATAAAGAACATATAAAAGATCCATCATTATTAAAAGAAATTATAGTAGATGAATTATTTATAATTTATGTAGATGGTGATATTATTGTTAATAAAATTAATTATCAAGAAGAAGGACCAACAGTTATTTTATTTGTTGGAGTAAACGGAGTAGGTAAAACAACAACAATAGCAAAAATAGCTCAAAAAGAAAAAGAAAAAGGTAAAAAAGTTCTAATGGTAGCAGGAGATACTTTTAGAGCAGGAGCAACAAAACAACTAGAGGAATGGGCTATAAAGACAAATTCTGGTTTTGTAGGAAATGAAGAAGCTAAAGATCCAGCATCAGTAGTATATGATGGAATAAAAAAAGCAAAAGAAGAAAACTATGATATAGTTTTAATAGACACAGCGGGAAGATTACAAAATAAAGTAAATCTAATGAAAGAACTTGAAAAAATAAATAAAGTAATAGGTAATTTTATAGAAAATGCACCTCATGAAACACTACTTGTAATAGATGCAACAACTGGACAAAATGGTATCTCACAAGCAAAAGCATTTAAAGAAGCAACTAATATAACAGGAATAGTATTAACAAAAATGGATGGAACAGCTAAAGGTGGAATAATACTAGCAATAAAAGAAGAAGTAGGAATCCCTGTTAAATTTATAGGACTTGGAGAAACAGCACAAGATTTACAAACATTTGATATTGAAAACTATATATATGGTTTATTTAAGGATATGATGTAGATGGAAAAAAACATATATTTAACAATATTGTTTGATTACTACAAAGAATTATTAACAGAAAAACAAAAAGAATATTTTAAAAACTATTATTTTGATAATTTATCATTAAGTGAAATATCTGAAAACTTAAATGTATCAAGAAATGCTATTCATAAAGAATTAAAATTAATAGAAAATAAACTAATTTCTTATGAAGAAAAACTAAAACTATATAAAAAAGACGAAAAACTTCTAAAATTAATCGAAGAAATAAAAGATGAAAAATTAAAAGAAAAAATAAAAAAGGAGATTGAGTAGTGGAAAAGTTAAGATTATATGATAACTTTGGTAATAAGACTGATATAGTAGTAAATCGTGGAGAAAAATTTGATGAAAAATTAGGTAATATATTATTATCTGTAGTTCTAATAAAAGATAAAGATAAAATATTATTACAAAAAACATCAAGCTCAAGAAATAGTGAATATGCTTTTACCGGAGGACACGTAACTTTTGATGAAACACCATTAAATACAATAGTAAGAGAAGTAAAAGAAGAATTAGGACTAGATACAAAAAAAGAACAATATAAATTACTAAAACAAATAAAAAATCCTAATAGACCTTGTATATTATTTGTTTATTTATTAGAACAAAAAGTAAATTTAAATGAATTAAAATATCAAAAAGAAGAAGTAGAAAATGTCTATATGTTAACAAAAGAAGAAATAGAATCTTTACTTGAAAATGATAACTTTAGAAAAAGTAGTAAACTAATATATGAAGAAGTAAAAGATATTATATAATTAATACAATAATTAAAATAACTATCACAATTAGTTATTTTTTTCATATTATAATCTTTCTTTCATAAATTTAAATGAAAGAGAGTGATTAAATGACTAAAGAGGAAATAATAAAAAATATTGCTCTAAGAACTGGTGGAGATATTTATTTAGGAGTAGTAGGAGCTGTTAGAACAGGAAAATCTACTTTCATAAAAAAAGTATTAGAAAACCTTATTATTCCTAATATAGATAACGAATTTGAAAGAAAAAGAGCAATGGATGAAATACCCCAATCTTCTGGTGGTAAAACAATAATGACAATAGAACCTAAATTTGTTCCTAATAACATAGCAAAGGTAAAAATAGATGATTTAGAATGTAATATGAGATTAGTAGATTGTGTAGGATATGTTATTAAAGATGCTAAAGGCTATGAAGATGAAAATGGACCTAGAATGGTCAAAACTCCATGGTATCAAGAAGAAATACCATTTATAGAAGCAGCAGAAATAGGAACAGAAAAAGTAATCAAAGATCATTCAACAATAGGAATAGTAGTTACAACAGATGGATCAATCGGAGAATTTGAAAGAAAAGATTATATAAGTGCAGAAGAACGTGTAGTAGGAGAATTAACTACAATAAATAAACCATTTATAATAGTTCTAAATTCTAAAAACCCAACAAGTAGTGAAACAATATCTTTAGCAGAAGAGTTAAAAGAAAACTATAAAGTTCCGGTATTACCAATTGATGTTTTAAATATGAATGAAAAAGATACATTTGATATATTAAGAGAAGCTTTATATGAATTCCCAGTTTTAGAAGTAAAAGTAGATATGCCAGAGTGGATTGGTATTCTAAGTCCAAATAATACAATTAAAAAAACATATATAGAAAAAATAAAAGAAAGTATAACAAATGTTGATAAATTAAGAGATATTAATGACATAACAACTCATTTTAATGATTGTCCTTATATTTCAAAATCTTATATGTCTAAAGTAGATCCATCAACTGGAACAATAACAATAACACTAGATGCTCCAAATGAATTATTTGAAGAAACATTAAATAGTATGATAGGTATAGATTTATCATCAAGAGCACAAGTTCTATCTCTATTCCAAGACTATAAAGAATCAAAAATGGAATATGATCAAATCAAAAGTGCTTTAAAAATGGCAAAAACAACTGGATACGGAGTAGCTAATCCAACTATAAATGATATGACTTTAGAAACACCTGAAATAATAAAACAAGGTAGTAGATATGGCATAAAATTAAAAGCTAAAGCACCTTCAATTCATATGATAAAAGTAGATGTAGAATCATCCTTTGAACCTATCATAGGAACAGAAATGCAAAGTAAAGAGCTTATAGATTATATTATGAAAGATTCTAAAACAGATCCTAATAATATTTGGAATAGTGAAATCTTTGGAAGAAGCTTAGATGTAATAGTTCAAGAAGGAATCCAATCAAAAATTGCTATGATGCCTGAGAATATAAGATATAAATTACAACAGACTATGTCTAAGGTAGTAAATAAAGGTTCAAACAACTTAATAGCAATAGTTATATAAAAGTTAGCATTATAGCTAATTTTTTTATTTGTTTTATGTAAAAATGTGTATAATTTGCGTAAAAATATTGATAAATCAATAAATATATGGTAGTTTTAATATGTAAGCATAGCTTGTGCTTAATTAAAAAATCATAGGAGGTATTCTAAATGAAAAAAGTAGAATTAGTAGAAGAAATTGCTACAAAAGCCGGTCTTACAAAAGCTGACGCTGGACGTGCTTTAGACGCAACTTTAGATGCAATTAAAGAAGCATTAGTAAAAGGAGATAAAGTTCCATTAGTAGGGTTCGGAACATTTGGTATTTCAAAAAGAGCTGCTAGAACTGGACGTAACCCTCAAACTGGTGCAGAAGTTAAAATCGCTGCTAGAAACGCTGTTTCATTTAAAGCAGGATCTGCTCTTAAAGAAGCTGTTAATAAATAAGAAGCCTCTGGCTTTTTATTTTTTTGTTTTAATTTAATAAATACTTAATCTTTTTGTGTAAAAATAGTATAATGTAAATGGAGGTTTTTTATATGCCTAAAGAAATATATGAAGTATTAGACTCTCTAGAACAAAATGGTTTTAAAGCATATTTAATCGGTGGATATGTTAGAGATAAAATATTAAAAAAAGAAAGTCTTGATATAGATATAACAACTAATGCAAGAGTAAAAGATATGGTTAATATCTTTAATAAATATGATGTAAAAATATTTGACTATGGTAATATTTCATTTATAAAAGATAAATATAAAATAGAAATAACAACATTTAGAAAAGATATCTCTTACTAAGATAACAGAAGACCAGATAAAATAACCTATGTAGATACTTTAGAAGAAGATCTTTCAAGAAGAGATTTTACTATAAATGCAATAGCAATGGATAAAAATGAAAATATTATAGATTTATATGATGGAATAAAAGATTTAAAAAGAAAAAAAATAAAAACAATAAGACCAGCTCTAGAAGAAATAAAAGAAGACTCATTAAGAATTCTAAGAGCAATAAGATTTGCAACTATTCTAGATTTTAAAATAGAAAACGATTTAAAAGAAGCAATAATAAATAATAAAGAATTACTAAACAATCTTTCATTTGAAAGAAAAAAAGAAGAATTAAACAAAATATTTGTATCTAAAAATAAAAGAAAAGGAATAAAACTTTTAAAAGAGTATAATCTTCTAGAAGTATTAAATCTAAAAAATATAGATAATGTCTTAAAAACAAATTATGTTTTAGGTATGTGGGCTACTATAATGGAAAAAGAATACCCATTTACAAAAAATGATAAAGAATTAATAAATGATATTAATAATTTATTACAAGAAGATATTAATGATGAATTAGTATTATATAAATACGGATTATATCCAATAAATGTAGTATGTGATTTAAAAAAATTAAATAAAAAGAAGATAGTAAAAAAATATGAAAATTTACCAATAAAAGATAAAAAAGAAATTAATATAACAGCAAATGAAATATGTAAAATATTAAATAAACCAACTGGATCATTCTTAAAAACAATATACCAAGATTTAGAAAAATCTATTTTATTAAACAATTTAGAAAACGACAAGAATAAAATAATTGAATATATAAAATATAAATATATGTGATATAATAAATATCAAAAAAGAGGTGATATAAATGAACTGTAAAAATATACTAGAGATAATGAATACAAAAGATATTATAATACCAAACTATTTAATTAAATATTATAAAAAACTAAATCTAAATTATGAAGAACTAATATTTATCTCATATTTACTTTCATTTGATAAAGAAATACCTTTTGATATTAATAAATTTGCTATAGCAACAAATATAGATACAATGGCTATTATGCAAATAATATCATCTCTAACAGAAAAAAAATTAATAGAACTTCCAATATTAAAAACAAAAGAAGGAAAGATGAAAGAATATATAGACTTAAAAATAATAAAGAATAAAGTATTAAGTCTAATAATCGAAGAAGAACCAAAAAAAGAAATAAATAATAGTAATATATATAGTGTAATAGAAAAAGAATTTGGAAGAACATTATCTCCTATAGAATATGAAACAATAAAAGGTTGGTTAGATCAAAATATAGGAGAAGAAATGATAAAAGAGGCTTTAAAAGAAGCAATATTAAATGGTGTAACAAATCTAAAATATATAGATAAAATATTATTTGAATGGAAAAGAAAAGGAATAAAAAAAGCTCAAAGAAAAGTTGATAAAAAAGAAGAAGTAGTAACAATACCAGACTATAATTGGTGGGATGAAGATGAATAAAATAGATGAAATAACAAACTATTTTGATGAACTTATTCCAAATCCTAAATGCGAATTAGAGTATAATAAGCCTTATCAGTTAGTAATCGCAGTAATGTTAAGTGCTCAAACAACAGATAAAAGAGTAAATATTGTTACAAAAGAATTATTTAATAAATATAAGACTTTAGAAGAGTTAAAAAACGCTGATGTTAAAGATATAGAAAATATAATAAGAACCGTTGGAAGTTTCAGAAAAAAAGCAATCGGAGTAATAGGAATAGCAAAAATATTAAATGAAGAATATAACGATGAAGTTCCTAACAATAGAGAAATTTTAGAATCTCTTCCAATGGTAGGAAGAAAAAGCACAAATGTTATATTAAATGAAATATATAATGTTCCAACAATCGCCGTGGATACCCATGTTGATAGAGTTTCAAAAAGATTAAATTTAGCAAAAGAAGACGATTCAGTTTTAAAAGTAGAAGAAAAACTTAAAAGGAAATTAAAAAAAGATAAATGGGGAAGATTTCATCATCAAGCAGTTTTATTTGGAAGATATTACTGTAAAGCTAAGAATCCACTATGTGATAATTGTAAATTACAACATATATGTAAATATAAGAAGATGGTAAAATGAAACTTGAAATAGATAACAAAGAGTATGATGTCATAATAACATATAAAAATAATAAAAATATGTATTTAAGAATAAAAGATGACTTAAAAATATATATAACAGCACCTAAATATATAAGTAATAAAGAAATAACAAACTTTATAAAAAGTAATATAAAAGCAATAACAAAAATATTACAAGAAAAAGAAAACTTAAAAAAACAACATGATAATAAATTCCTATATTTAGGAAAATCATATGATATAGTAAAAATATATAATAATAAAATAATTATAGGTAATGATAAAGTATTTTTAGGAGATATAAATATAGATACATTCTATAAAAAACAAGCAAAAATACTATTTAAAGAAAGATTAGATTATTGTTATAATAATTTTTCTAAAACTATTCCTTATCCAGAATTAAAGATTAGAAAAATGACATCAAAATGGGGAGTATGTAATATAACTAAAAAAATAGTCACACTAAATCTTAATTTAATAAAAATAGATATTAAATACTTAGATTATGTTATTATTCATGAATTATCACACTTAATACACGCTAATCATTCAAAAAATTTTTGGGCTTTAGTAGAAGAAAATTGTCCTAACTATAAACAAATAAAGAAAGAAATGAAAAATATCTTATAAACATTCCTTTTTTTACGTCAATTAATAAAAATACCAATAAAAATGTCTTGAATATATATATATATATAATTGATGTATAGGATAAGGAGGAAAGAAAATGAAACTAAATAGAAGGGGAAGCGCAACAATAGTAGCAATAATAATATTAGCACTTGTATCAGTGGGGTCTTTAGGTTATATAGGATATGACAAAATAATAAAAAAAGCAGAAATAAAAGATGAAGAAAAAGAAGATAAAACAACAGTTGAAGAAACTAAAGATACAAATAAAACAATAAGAGAAAACGATGTAATTAATACAACATCTGGAAAATTTGTAGTAGATTATGAAAACAATAAAATACAATTTACTGCAAATGAAAAAACACAAGAAATTGTAATTCCAAATGAAAAAATTAAAAAAGCAGTGTTTTACGGTAACTATGGGAATAATGAAACGGATAATTGTCCAACAGGAGGCAAATATATAGTAATTTTAACAGAAAACGGTAATATTTATGTTAATAATGAACCTCAATCACAATCAAAACAAATGGACTTTGTAAAAGTAGATACAAGTCTTGTAACAAATATAAAACTATCAAAAGAAGAAACAGATATTGGATCTGTAAATGATATTGATGCAGAACTATTACAAGAACAAAATAGAACATGTGGTTTTGCAGCATTAAGAATATCAGATGAAACAAATGAATTCTTATATAAGCTTGATTTCTCTTGCGGTTCTGAAGGAGTTAAAGGTGCTAAAATAAATTATTATAGTGCATCTAATGGAAAATTATTTTGCCAATATATGTAGAAGTAGAAATACTTCTTTTTTTATGTAAATTGACAAGTTGAAATAATAAAAAAAGCTTGATAATATATATATATATATATAATTATAATTGAAATATAAGATAAGGAGAGTAAATATGGAAAATGAATATTATAAAGAAATACCAAAAAATAAAGGAACAGCATCAATAGTAGTAATAGTGATACTATCAATATTATTAGTAGGAGCCCTAGGATATATAGGATATGATAAACTAATAAAAAAAGATGAACCAATTAAAGAAGAAACAAATAATAACAAAATAGAAGATGTAACAAACGAAAGCTATGTAGCAGAACTTAATAACAAACTTATAACAAAAGACAAAACATATGGATTTTATTTATCTTATAAAATGGATATAGAAAATACAGCTGATAAATATTTCGTTGTAATAAATGTAAAAAATTATTTAGATGAAAACAATATTAATGTGGACAATGAAAGACAAAAGAAAATCGATAATGGTGAATTTGAGTATTATTGTGGGGTAACACCAGGAGTAGATATGCCTACATATGATGTTGATAAAAAGGAATTAAATGCATATATAGCAAAAAAGTATAATTCAAAACTATCATATGATTTTGAACAAAATAAAACATTATTTTGGGGAATAGGAACATATAAAATATCAAGTGACCAGGATAAATTTAGAATATATTGTATGGCCTCTAGTGGAGCTCAAAGTTATATTGAACAAAAACTTATAAAAGCAGAAAAACAAGGAGACAGTTTATATATTTATGATAAAGCAGTTTACTGTATTGGTGATGTAGCAGGATCAAACTGCTATACATCAATAGATAAAGATGAACAGAACTATATTTATGAAGACACTTATGCTGACACACAAAGAACAACAAAAGAAGTAGCAGAATATGCAATAAATAACTTAAGTGATAAATTAAATACATATAAACATACATTTAAAAAAGCAAAAGATGGTAACTATTATTGGGTATCAAGTGAATTAGCAAATTAGGAAGCGAAAGCTTTCTTTTTTATATAATTAATCATGATTTCAATAAATATTTACAATAAGAGTAAAATTTTTTATAATTGAATTGGTGATACCTATGATAGAAAGTTTAGAAAATAAAAATATAAAAAATATTAAGAAATTAAGAGATAAAAAATATAGAGATAAAGAAAATAAGTTTGTAGTGGAAATACCAAATGTTATAAAAGAAGCATTAAATAATAATTTGTTAATAGAGTTATATGTTAAAGAAAATACAAGTTTTGATATAGACTTTCCTGTAACTTATATAAAAGAAAGTATATTTAATAAGATAAAAACAATTGGAACTACTAATGTGATAGGTATTATAAAAAAGGAAGAAAACGATAAGTTAATAGGAACAAAATATATATTGTTAGATTCTATCGGAGATCCAGGTAATTTAGGAACAATAATAAGAAGTGCTTTAGCATTTAATATAGATACTTTGGTTTTAGGAGATAATTGTGTAGATTTATATAATGATAAAGTAATTCGTGCAACAGAAGGAGCAATATTCAAACAAAACATAATTAAAATGAATTTAGAAGAATGTATTAATAAATTAAAGACAAAAAACATAAATATATATACAACTAATGTTAATAATGGTATAAATGTAGAAGAAATAGAAAAAGATAATTTTGCAATTATAATGGGAAATGAAGGAAGAGGAGTAGATCCTAAAATAAATGCTCTAGTAGATAATGCAATTTATATAAAAACTAATAACGTAGAAAGTTTAAATGTCGGAGTAGCAACTAGCATTATTATGTATGAATTAAATAAATAAATTTTATAGAAATTTAATATTAAATATGATAAAATAACTATAGTAGGTGATATATATGTATGAAGATATATTAGATTATAAAGAGCAATGTTTAGAATATGCTGTCCAAACAACATATGAAAAACTAAAAAATAAAAATGTACCTAATTTAGAAGATAGCTTAATGTATGCTATAGCAGAGTCAATAATTAATAGTAATTACAGAGGCTTTACAAGGGATAATGGAGCAAGAGATACAGTAATGCAATTAAATGCAGATGATATCATGTATGCACTAGTAAAACATGCAATAAGACTTAGTGATTTTAAACATCAACATAGAAATAACACAATAGATAAAAGAATTTCTTCATATAATACAGTATGTATGGAATATTTAAAAAACAATGAAACAGAACAATTATTATATGAATTAACATATGGAATGAACGCTGTTTTAGAAAATTATAGACAACCGAGAACATTTGCATCTCAAGAACAAGTAAGCTATGATATAGCACATAACTTGTTAAAATCATACGTAGATTACAATACTAAATATCAAATAGTCACAAGTAAAACACCTATTACAAATTTATATGATTTAGAATGTCTAAATAAATTTTATAAATATTATGAAGGAGAAACAAGACATTAAAAAGTTAAATTAAAGTCCAAAAGACTTTTTTTTATTTGAAATTTATAGTATAATAAAGACGAATTTGAGGTGCTTTATGGAATACATATATATTGGTAGAATAATTACAACTCATGGTTTAAAAGGTGAAATAAAAATAAGATCTAATTTTCAATACAAAGATAAAGTGTTTAAAAAAGATTTTAAGTTTTATATTGGTAAAGAAAAAGAAGAACATATAGTTTTATCATATAGGCCTCATAAAGATTACGATATGGTTATACTAAGTAATATAGATGATATAGATAAAGCAATAAAATATAAACAAGAATTAGTATTTATAAATAAAGATGATTTAAAATTAAATAATGAATATTTAAATGAAGATTTAATAGGGTTAAAAGCAATATATAAAAGTAAAGAAATAGGTATAGTAAAATCTATAACAAATGAAGGAAATAATAATATAGTAATAAGACTTGATAATAATAAAATAATTCCAAAAGATGATAATTTTATAGATAATATAGATTTTAATAAAAAAGAAATAATTTTTAAGAATTTGGAGGGTTTATTATGAGAATAGATATATTAACCCTTTTTCCTAATATGTTTGATGCCTTTTTAAATGAATCTATAATTAAAAGAGCAAGAGAAAAAGAATTAGTAGAAATAAATATAATTAATTTTAGAGATTTTTCTAAAGATCCACATCATAAAGTTGATGATACACCATATGGTGGAGGAGCAGGAATGGTTTTAACACCTCAACCAATATTTGATTGTGTTGAAAGCATAAGAACAGAAAATTCAAAAGTAATATTACTTACACCAGATGGTAAGACATATAATCAGACTATAGCAAAAACTTTAAGAAATGAACAACATTTAATAATTATATGTGGACATTATGAAGGTTTTGATGATAGAATAAGGTCATTAGTAGATGAAGAAATCTCAATCGGAGATTATATTCTTACCGGGGGAGAAATACCTGCGATGGCTATAACTGATTCTATAACAAGACTAATTGATGGAGTAATAACAAAAGAATCTTTAGAAGAAGAATCATTTAATAATAACTTGCTTGATTATCCAGTGTATACAAAACCTCGTGACTTTAGAGGAATGAAAGTTCCTGATGTATTATTAAGTGGAAATCATAAAGATATAGAAGAATATAGAAAAAATGAACAACTTAGATTAACAAAAGAAAAAAGAGGGGATCTATTAAAATAAGAGGGTGAAGGTATGGAAGATAAAAAAAGATTTATAGTTAAGAAAAAAGCTATGAAAGAAACTATAACAGTAAAAGAATTAAAAAAACTACAAGGTTATAGTGTATCTCCAAAAAAAGATTTTAAACTAGATGGTATGATAAATGTAACTCAAGTTACTATAGATAATCCAGAACTTATTAAAAACTACGTAGATAAAAAATGCAAAAGAAATATGGATAAAATACTAAAACTTTTATCAGTTATAACAGATGAAGATGGTGATGATGCTGATAGTCCTCTTATGTTAGCGCTTAATGAAATAGAAAAGTTTAAGCAATTACTAATATATAAATATCAACAATATTTAGATAAAAAAGAATATAAAGTATTATTAAAGAAACTAGATATTCTTGCAAATGAAATAAAATTAAGACTAAGTATAATATATGAAGAAAGAAGTTATGAAAATGAAAAACAAGGAAGAAAAGGAAGATAATAAATTTCATATACTTTATAATGGTATTTATTTAAATCAAGAAGAAATAAATATTTTAAATACATATGGATTTGATTATAAAAAATATCAAAATCCAAATGAATTAATGTTTGATATAGAAAAATATTTAATGGACGAATACATAGAACAATTAGATAACGTTTTATTATCACTTCAAGAATTTAATTATTATCATAATACTAATAAATAAGAAGTAGAAATACTTCTTTTTTTATGTAAATTGACAAGCTAAAATAATAAAAAAAGCTTGATAATATATATATATAT
>CAKORS010000007.1 GCA_934101605.1 uncultured Bacilli bacterium | reverse complement strand
GTATTAATTAAGGATGACAAAAGTCCAATTGGAACACGTGTATTCGGACCAGTTGCAAGAGAACTTCGTGATAAAGATTATATGAAAATAGTATCTTTAGCTAAGGAAGTTTTATAGGAGGATAATTATGAAATTAAAAGTTGGCGATAAAGTAAGAGTAATGGTTGGTAAAGACAAAGGTAAAGAAGGCAAAATTACTCATGTATTTAAAAACGAAAATAAAGTAATAGTTGAAGGTTTAAATATGGTTAAAAAACATAGAAAACCTAATAACTCTAATGAAACTGGTGGAATCATAGAAACTGAAGCTAAAATAAATGCTTCAAACGTTATGTTCTTAATCGATAATAAACCATCAAGAAAAATCGATAGAACAGTTAAAGAAAAAAAATCAACTTCAAAAAAAGCTGCTCCTAAAAAGGAAGTAGCAAAAACTGAAGAACCTAAAAAAGCGAAAAAAACAACAAAAAAGACAAGCACTTCTAAGAAGGAGGCTAAATAATGAATAGACTAAAAGAAAAATATACAAAAGAAATTATTCCTAGTTTAAAAGAACAATTTGATTACAAAACAATCATGCAAGTTCCAAAACTTGAAAAAATAGTAGTTAACGTTGGTTGTGGTGATGCATCACACAATTCTAAATTACTAGAAGCAGCAGTTAATGATTTAGGTTTAATAACAGGTCAAAAACCAGTTGTTACAAAAGCTCGTAAATCAATCGCTGGTTTCAAAATTCGTGAAGGTCAAGCAATCGGTTGTAAAGTAACTTTAAGAGGAGAAGCTATGTATAACTTCTTAGATAAGTTAATCTCAGTATCACTTCCACGTGTAAGAGATTTTAGAGGATTATCTCCAAAAGCTTTTGATGGAAGAGGAAACTATACAATCGGTATTAAAGAACAATTAGTGTTCCCAGAAATCGAATTTGACAATGTTGTTAAGGTAAGAGGACTTGATATAGTACTAGTTACAACAGCAAATACTAATGATGAAGCTTACGCTTTATTAAAAGAATTAGGAATTCCTTTTAGGAAGTAATGGAGGAAAGTTATGGCAAAAAAAAGTATGATCGCAAAAGCGAGTAGACCACAAAAATTCAAAGTTAGAGAATATACTCGTTGTAATAGATGTGGAAGACCACATAGTGTACTAAAAAAATATGGTATTTGTCGTATTTGCTTTAGAGAACTTGCTAGCAAAGGACAAATTCCTGGTGTAAAAAAATCAAGTTGGTAGGATTTTAGAAGGAGGAATTAATATGGTAACAGATCCAATTGCAGATATGCTTACAAGAATACGTAATGCAAATCAAAATAAAAGTAATGAAGTATCAATGCCTGTCTCAAAACTAAAATTGGAAATTGCAAATATATTAAAAAATGAAGGATTCATATCAAATGTAAAAGTTAATGAACAAACATTAACTCTAACACTTAAATATACAGATAAAAAAGAAAGGGTAATTACTGGACTTAAACGTATTTCAAAACCTGGATTAAGAGTTTATGCCAAAAATGATGAAATACCTAGTGTATTAAACGGATTTGGTATAGCAATTATCTCTACTTCAAAAGGTCTTATGACTGATAAAGAAGCTAGAAAAAATAATTTAGGTGGAGAAGTAATGGCTTATATCTGGTAGGTGATAATATGAGTCGTATAGGAAATAGAATATTGCAAATTCCAACTGGAGTAACAGTTAGTATTGATAATGATAATATAGTTGTTAAAGGTCCAAAAGGAGAATTAACAGCAGCTTTACCTAAAGAAATTAAAGTAGAGCAAAAAGAAAACACTCTAGTAGTTACTAGAGAAAATGATTTAATTCCTACAAAACAAATTCATGGTACAATAAATGCTAACATCAATAATATGATGGAAGGTGTATCAAAAGGATTCGAAAAAGGATTAGAAATAATTGGTGTTGGTTACAGATTTAACCTTAAAGGTGATACATTAGTAATCAATGCAGGATATTCAAATCCAAAAGAAGTAAAAATTCCAGCAGGAATAAAAGTAGAAGCAAAAAGCAATACAGAAATTACTGTTTCAGGAATTGATAAAGTTTTAGTAGGTGAATTTGCGGCTAATGTTCGTAAAGTTAGAAAACCTGAACCTTATAAAGGAAAAGGAATTCGTTACGCTGGTGAACATATAAGACGTAAGGAAGGTAAAAAAGCAAAATAGGTAGGAGGGTAATATGATAAAGAAAGAATCTCGTAATGAAATGCGTGTTGTAAGACACAAAAGAATTAGAAAACAAATCATAGGTACTAAAGATATGCCTAGATTGTGTGTTTACCGTTCAAATAAAAATATTAGTGCCCAAATAATTGATGATGAAAATGGAGTTACATTAGCATCTGCATCTTCAATCAATATGAAAGGTAATAATACAGAAATCGCTACTAAGGTTGGAGAACTAATCGCAACAGAAGCTAAAAAAGCAAAAATTAAAAAAGTAGTATTCGACCGTGGTGGTTACCTTTATCATGGACGTGTTAAAGCATTAGCTGATGCTGCTCGTGAAAAAGGATTAGAGTTCTAATAGGAGGTAACATGGAAAAGAAGAAAACAGAAAGAAAGAAATTTTCAAGACCTCAAAACAACCTTGACGAAATCGTTTTAGATACAAAAGCCGTTGTAAAAGTTACAAAAGGTGGACGCCAAAGAAGATTCCAAGCAGTTGTTTTAGTTGGAAATAAAAAAGGGCTTGTAGGTCTTGGTACTGGTAAAGCTAATGAAGTATCAGAGGCTGTAAAAAAAGCAAGACAAGAAGCAAACAAAAATGTAGTTAAATTACCAATGATTGATGGAAGAACAATTCCACATGAAGTAATTGGTGTAAAAGGAGCTACTCGTGTAGTTATTAAACCAGCAAAAGCTGGTACTGGATTAATCGCTGGAGGAGCAGTAAGATCTGTTCTTGAAATAGCTGGTTATAAAGATATCGTTTCAAAATCTTTAGGAGCTAGAACAAAAATTAACATGGCAAGAGCAACATTAAAAGCATTACAATCTATGAAAACAATTGAACAAGTTGCTGAAATGCGTGGAAAAACTAAAGAGGAGATTTTAGGATAATGGAATTACACAGTTTACAAAAAAATCCTGGAGCTACTTTCTCTCGTAAAAGAGTAGGACGTGGAACAGGTTCAGGACTTGGTAAAACAAGTGGTAAAGGACAAAAAGGTCAAAAATCAAGAAGCGGTGCTTCAATCAATCCAGTATTTGAAGGTGGACAATCACCATTATATAGAAGACTACACAAAAGAGGATTCTCTAATGCACAATTCAAAACAAGATATCAACAAATCAATGTTAGTGAATTAAATATATTTAATGACGGAGATGTAGTTACTCCTGAATTATTAAAAGAAAAAGGTATAGTTAAGAAACAACTTGATGGTATCAAAGTATTAGGGAATGGGACTTTAACTAAAAAATTAACAATTAAAGCTCATAGATTTTCATCTAGCGCTTTAAAGAAAATTGAAGAATCAGGAAGTAAAGCTGAGGTGATCTAATATGTTCAAAAGCCTTAAAGGACTATTCCAAAAGAAAAATAAGGATTTAAGACATAGAATATATTTTACCTTAGCAGTACTTACAATATTCGTAATAGGAACAGGAATTGAAGTTCCTGGAACAAGTGGAGCTACTAAAGGTTTAGGTTTTCTTGAACTTTTAGATGTAATGAGTGGAGGAGCTTTAAAGAACTTTTCAATATTTGCTCTTGGAGTATCACCATACATTACAGCTTCAATAATTATTCAATTATTACAAATGGATATAATTCCTTATTTTTCTGATTTAGCTAAACAAGGTCATACAGGACAACAAAAGTTAAATCAAATAACTAGATATGTTGGTATAGCATTTGGATTTATTCAAGGCTATGCAATGAGTTATTATTTTCTAGGTAGTGATGTTGCTATTTTAATGCATTTAAGAACAGCTTTAGTTCTTACTGCAGGAACAGCATTTCTAATGTGGTTAGGAGATCAAATAACTCAAAAAGGAATAGGAAATGGGATGTCTTTAATTATCATGGCTGGTATTATAATTTCTTTACCAAGCATGATGAAAACTGCTTTTGATACATTAGTAGTTTCAGGAACAACAAAAGCAGTATTAATAGGTATAGCGTCATTTATACTATTCATAATAATGTATTTATTAGTAGTTATAGGGGTTATATTTATTGAAGGAGCAGAAAGAAGAATTAATATTCAATATGCAAATAAATCTACAGCAAGTTTAGGAAAACAAACTTATATGCCTATAAAGATTAACTCTGCAGGAGTTATTCCTGTAATATTTGCATCAACATTACTTTCAGTTCCACAAACAATAGCACAATTTATAAATAAAACAGGATTTACAAATTTTGTTAATAATTACCTAGATTATACAAAACCTGTTGGATTTATTATATTTGTATTATTAATATTCTTCTTTGCATATTTTTATACATTCGTGCAATTAAAACCAGATGATATGGCAAAGAATTTACAAAATAATGGAGGATATGTTCCAGGTGTTAAACCAGGAGATAATACTGCTAAACATTTCTCAAAAATAATATCAAGACTTACAATAGCAGGAGCATTATTCTTAACAATAATTGCAGCCCTTCCAATAATTGTAAATTCACTAACTTCACTACCAAGAACTGTATCCCTAGGTGGAACAAGTTTACTTATCGTAGTAGGAGTTGCCATAGAAACATATAAACAATTAGAAAGTAGTTTATTAAGTAGAAATTACACAGTAAATAAAAATTATAGAAGGGTAAGAAGATAATGAAAAATATTATTTTAATAGCACCACCTGCAGCAGGTAAAGGAACGCTTGCTAAGAGTTTAGAAACAAACTTAGGATATGTTCAATTGTCTACAGGTGATATGCTAAGAGAACAAGCAACAGAAGATAAAGAACTAGAAGAAAAAATGAAAACTGGAGCATTAATAGATGATGCAACAGTATTTAAAGCTTTGAAAAACAAACTTCTAAAATTAGGAGATGTTCCATACATATTAGACGGTTTTCCAAGAACTGTAGAACAAGCTAAAATGTATGATGAATTATTAGATTCTATGAATAGAGATTTAGGATTAGTTATTTATCTTGATGTTTCAAAAGAAACATTAATAAAAAGAGTAACTTCAAGAGTTATTTGTCCTAAATGTAAAAAGCCATATAATTTAATGAATGAAGAATTATATCCTAAAAAAGAAGGATATTGTGATGATTGTGATGTAGAGCTTATTCAAAGAAAAGATGATACTAAAGAAGTATTTGAAAAAAGATTTGAAGAATATGAAGAAAAAACTGCACCTCTAGTAGACTTTTATAAAAATAAAGGTATACTTGTAAGTATTAACAGTGAAAAAGCTCAAGATACATATAAAGAAGTTTTAGAATTAATAAAATAAGGTGACTTAAGTGATTAGTATTAAAAGTAAAGATGAGATAGAACTTTTAAAAGTTGCAGGTAATATTGTTTATCAAACACATATGTATTTGAAAGATAAAGTAAAACCTGGAATAACAACTAAAGAAATTGATAGATTAGCTGAAGACTTCATAAGAAGTAAAGATGCTACACCATCTTTCAAAGGATATATGGGATTCCCTGCTAGTGTATGTACAAGCATTAATGAACAAGTTGTTCATGGAATCCCAAGTAATACTAAATTGAAGAATGGTGATATAATATCAATTGATATAGGAGCTTGTTATAAAGGATATCATGGAGATTCTGCATGGACTTATAAAGTAGGTGAAATAACCGAAGAAAAAGCAAATTTAATGAGATGGACAGAAGAATCATTATATGTAGGATTAGAACAAGTAAAACCAGGAAATAGAATCGGAGACATAGGGTTTGCAATAGAACAATTTGCAAAACAACATCATTTAGGAGTTGTAAAAGAATTAGTAGGACACGGAGTAGGAACTTCAGTTCATGAAGATCCAGACGTTCCAAATTATGGACAAAAAAACACAGGTCCATTAATAAAAGAAGGTATGGTTTTAGCAATAGAACCAATGCTAACCTTAGGCAGTCCAAATATTGTTATGTTAGACGATGATTGGACAATAGAAACAGAAGACTACAGTCCATCAGCACATTATGAACATACAGTAGTTGTTACTCATGATGGATATGAAATTTTAACAGGAGTGTGTAAATAATGGCAAAAGACGGTATTGAAGTTGAAGGAAAAGTTTTAGAAGTAATACCTGGAGGATCATTCAAGGTAGAACTATCTAATGGTCATATCATAGAAGCTCACGTTTCTGGTAAAATGCGACTAAATAATATTCGTATTTCACTGGGTGATAAGGTTATGATCGAACTTTCTCCATATGATTTAACACGTGGGCGTATAACCTATAGGAAGTAGGAGGGAAAAATATTATGAAAGTAAAACCATCAGTAAAGAAAATTTGTGCAAAATGTAAAGTTATTAAACGTCATGGAAAAGTTATGGTAATTTGTGAAAATCCAAAACACAAACAAACTCAAGGTTAATAAGGAGGTAAATTTATGGCACGTATTAAAGGTATTGAAATACCAAATGAGAAAAAAATTAAAATTTCTCTAACTTATATTTATGGTATAGGACAAGTAAAAGCATTAAAAATTCTAGAAGCAGCTAAAATTGATCCTGAAAAAAGAACTAAAGATTTATCAAATGAAGAATTAGGTTTAATTCGTGATGAAGTTAGTAAACATACTACAGAAGGAGACTTAAGACGTGAAGTTAGTATGAACATTAAAACAAAAATGGAAATAGGTTCATATCAAGGAATTCGTCACAGAAAAGGTCTTCCTGTAAGAGGACAAAGAACAAATAGAAACGCTCGTACTCGTAAGGGTAAGGGTAAAGTAGTTGCTAATAAAAAGAAACAATAGGTTTAAGGAGGTTAAACTATGGCTTATAAACAAAGAAAAAGAAAAGTTAAAAAGAATATACCTGAAGGAACAGCACATATTCATGCAACTTTTAATAATACAATAACTACAATAACAGATCATGATGGAAATGCAGTTGCTTGGGCATCTTCAGGAGCAATCGGATTTAAAGGTAGCAAAAAATCTACACCATTTGCAGCAGGACAAGCTGCTGAAAAAGCTGGAAAAATGGCTTATGATTTAGGAATGAGAAAAGTTGAAGTAGTCGTAAAGGGTGTTGGACCAGGAAGAGAAACAGCAATAAGATCATTACAAACAGCAGGACTTGAAGTAACAACAATAACAGATGTTACACCAATTCCACACAATGGTTGTCGTCCACCTAAAAGACCTAGAAACTAATAAAGGAGGGAAACTAGATGATTCAATTTGAAAAACCAAATTATAAAATAACAGATTATAAAGAAAAAGATAATTATGGAAAATTTGAACTAGAACCACTTGAAAAAGGATTCGGATACACAATTGGTAATGCTTTAAGAAGAGTTATGTTATCATCTCTTCCTGGAGCAGCTATTACAAGTGTAAAAATAGATGGAGTATTACATGAATTCCAAACAATGGATGGAGTTATTGAAGACGTTGCAGCAATTATTCTTAATTTAAAAGATGTTGTAATTAAAAAACATTGTGAAGAAGAAAAAATAATAAGACTTCATGCAGAAAAAGAAGGAGTTGTAACAGCTGGAGAAATAGAATGTGATCCAGATGTTGAAATAATTAATAAAGATCAAGTTATTGCAACTTTAGCTGAAGGTGGAAAACTTGATATGGAAATGACTGTATCTACAGGTCGTGGATATGTAAGTGCAAATGATAATAAGAAATTATTAACAGATAAAAAAATCGGAGTAATTGCAATCGATTCATTATATTCTCCAATTGAAAAAGTTGCTTACGAAGTTTTAGATGCACGTGTTGGTCAAAATGATAACTTTGATAAACTAGTATTAGAAGTTTGGACTAACAGTTCAATGAAACCAGAAGAAGCAGTAGCACTTGCAAGTAGAATCTTAATTGAACATTTAGAAATAACTGCTAAATTAGATAACATTGCTAATGTAAAAGGTCTTATGATTGAAAAGAAAGAGGATCCAAAACAAAAAGCATTAGAAACTGCAATAGAAGATTTAGACTTCTCAGTTCGTGCTTATAACTGTTTAAAAAGAGCAGGGATCCACACTTTACAAGATTTAGTTAATAAATCTGATACTGACATCATGAAAATTCGTAACTTAGGTAAAAAATCATTAAAAGAAGTTTTAGATAAAGTTAAAGAACTAGAACTTGACCTAAAAAATGATGATTAAGAAAAGGAGTAATTAATATGGCATATAAAAAATTAGGTGTTGATTCAAAACACAGAAGAAGCATGCGTGCTAATCTTGTTATCAGCCTTATCAATAACGAAAGAATAGAAACAACTGAAGCTAGAGCAAAGACTGCAAGACGTGATGTTGAAAAACTAATTACTCACGGTAAAAATGGTAGCTTAGTTTCTTATAGAAAAGTTTTAGCATTCTTAATGAATGATAAAGCAGCTACTAAAAAAGTATTTGAAGAACTAGCACCACGTTATAAAGATCGTAACGGTGGATATACAAGAATATTAAAATTAGATGAAAGAAAAGGCGACGATGCATTAATCGTTATCTTAGAATTTGTTAAATAATTAGATGCTTAGGCATCTTTTTATTTGCATTTTAAAAAAATTGTGTTAAAATATAGGCATCAAAAGAGGTATATTTAATATGAAAAGTAAAAGATACAAAAAACAACAAATTTTAGATTTAATAAATCTAGCAAAAAATGGTAATGAAGATGCTAAATTAGAAATAATAGAAAGATATATGCCAAATATTCTAAAATACATAGAAAAGATTGAGGATAAAGCCTATCTTAAAGATGAATTAACTCAAATAGGATATATAACTATTCTAGAAGTTATAAATGATTATAACGAAAAAGGAGATAAGTATTTTTCAACATATTTAAACAATAAATACAACAGAAATGTATATTATTTTTTAAGAGATAATCCTACTGAATTGAATCTAAATGATATAAAGGATGAAATATTTAATACAAAAACTACCATGGAAGAATATGTTGCGGATATGTACGACATAAAATTAATACAAGAAAAAATTAAAACACTATCATTAGCAAGAAGACTATTGTTAGAAGGATACTATAATTTTAATGGTGAATCAAAAAGTAGTGTTGAATTATCTAAAAAGTTTAATATTTCAAGAGGTCGTTGCAATGTAAAAATAAATACTTCAATAGAGGCAATAAAAAAACTTCTTGAAGAAGATGGAATATCTACATCTAAAGAAGAATTTAATAGAAAAAAACACAAATAAAAAAGTAACTATTTATAAAACATTTTAAAAGATATATAATAAAATAGGATGGTGATTCTATGGAAATATATGATAGTTTAGTAATTGGAGCAGGTCCAGCAGGTATCACAGCGGCAATTTATTTAAAAAGAGCTAATTTAAATGTCGCTATAATAGAAAAAGAAACACCAGGAGGACAGATTAATAAAACATCATCTATTGAAAACTACCCTGGAATAAAACAAATAACAGGGCCTGAATTAGCTTATCAGTTATATGAACAATTAAATGAATATAAAATACCATACATATATGGTGAAGTATTAGAAATACAAGAAGATAATATAAAAATAGTAAAACTAAAAGATAAAGAATTAAAGGCTAAAAAAATTATAATAGCAGTAGGAAAAACAGCTAGAAAACTACCAGCAAAAAATGAAGAGAGTCTTGAAGGAAAAGGAATAAGCTTTTGTTCACTATGTGATGGACACCTATATAAAGATGAAGATGTTGCTATAGTTGGGGGAGGAAACTCAGCTTTAGAAGAATCCTTATATCTATCAGACATATGTAAAAGTGTTACTATATTATATAGAAAAGAAAACCTAAGAGGAGATAAAATACTAGTAGAAAAAATAAAACAAAAAGAAAATATAAACATTCTATATAATACAGAAATAAAAGAATTTATTGGTAAAGATGAAAAGTTAGAAAAACTAATTATAACTGAAAACAAAGAAGAAAAGGAATTGAAAGTAAAAGCTTGTTTCATATTTATAGGATATGAACCAGCAACAAAATTCCTAAAAAACCTTGATATTTTAAATGAAAAAGGTTATATTATTACTGATGAAAAAAAAGAAACCAAAATAAAAGGTATCTTTGCAGCAGGAGATATAGTTGAAAAAGAAGCATATCAAATTATAACTGCAGCATCAGATGGAGCCATAGCGGCAACATCATTAATAAAAGAATTAAGCCTTGAGGAGTGATATTATGAAACTAGATAATAAAGGCTGGGGCTTATTAGCATTTTTAGGTTTCCTACTAATTATATTAATATTTTTATTTATAGCAGTAGGAGAATTAGAAATATTACAACCAATAAAATAAAGTAATGATAAAGAGGAGTAAATTACACGAATTTATAGAGAGTTAGTGGCTGGTGAAAACTAATAATAAATGTAATTGAAGGTAGCTTTTGAACTAGTTATTTGAAAATAAGTAGAATAACTCGCGTAATTGTGTTAAAGATTAAGAGGTAATTAATATTACAAAATAAGGTGGTACCACGATTTTAATCGTCCTTAGGTATTACCTTTTTTATTTTTAAAGAAAGAAGGAAGATTTATGTTAGATAAAAAATACAATCCTAAACAAGTAGAAGAAAATAAATACGATAATTGGTTAAAACAAGATCTATTTAAAAGTGGAGATTTAACAAAGGAGCCATTTACAATCGTAATACCACCTCCAAATGTAACAGGAAAACTTCACCTAGGACATGCTTGGGATACAACCTTACAAGATATAATAATTCGTTATAAAAAGATGAAAGGTTACGATACATTATGGCTTCCAGGAATGGATCACGCAGCAATAGCAACAGAAATAAAAGTAGTAAATAAATTAAAAGAACAAAATATTAATAAATACGAATTGGGTAGAGAAAAATTCCTAGAAAAAGCTTGGGAATGGAAAGAAGAATATGCAACAAATATAAGAAAACAATGGGCTAAATTAGGTTTATCTCTAGATTATTCAAAAGAAAGATTTACTCTAGATAAAGGAATGGAAGAAGCTGTAAATCATGTATTTATAGACTTTTACAATAGAGGTATAATATATCAAGGAGAAAAAATAATAAACTGGGATCCTGTATCAAAAACAGCCCTTTCAAATGAAGAAGTAATTTATAAAGATGTAAAAGGAGCATTCTATCATATAAAATACTATATCGAAGGAACAGATAAATATTTAGAAGTTGCAACAACAAGACCAGAAACATTATTTGGAGATACAGCAGTAGCAGTAAATCCAGAAGATGAAAGATATAAAGATTTAATAGGTAAAAATGTTATATTACCAATAGTCAATAAACCAATTCCTATAATTGGAGATATCCATGCTGATCCAAAATTTGGAACAGGAGTAGTTAAAATAACACCAGCCCATGACCCTAATGATTTTGAGGTTGGAGAACGTCATAATTTAGAAAGAATACTAGTACTAAATGAAGACGCTACTATGAATAAAAATGCACTTCAATATGAAGGAATGGATAGATATGAATGTAGAAAACAATTAATTAAAGATTTAAAAGAACAAGATTTGTTAATAAAAGTAGAAGATATAACTCACAGTGTTGGTCATTCTGAAAGAACTGGAGTAATGGTAGAACCTTACCTTTCTAAACAATGGTTTGTTAAAATGGAAACATTATCAAAGACAGTGTTAGAAACTCAAAAAGATAAAAATAAAAAAGTAAACTTTATACCAGAAAGATTTGAAAAAATCTTAAAAAACTGGATGGAAGATTGTCATGACTGGTGTATATCAAGACAACTTTGGTGGGGATTTAGAATACCTGCTTGGTATAAAGATGGAGAGGTTAAAGTTTGCACAGATTGTCCTGGAGAAGGATGGCATCAAGATGAAGATGTCCTAGATACATGGTTTAGTTCAGCTCTATGGCCATTTGCAACACTTGGTTGGCCAAATAATACTGACCTAATGAAAAGATATTTTCCGACTGATGTATTAGTAACAGGATATGATATAATTTTCTTCTGGGTAGCCAGAATGATATTCCAATCATTAGAATTTAATAAAGAAAGACCATTTAAATATTGCCTTATTCATGGACTTATTCGTGATAAAGAAGGCAGAAAAATGAGTAAAAGTCTTGGAAATGGTGTAGATCCAATGGAAGTAATAGAAAAATATGGATGTGATTCATTAAGATTTTTCTTAACTAACAACTCAGCACCAGGAATGGACTTAAGATATGATGAAGAAAAAATCAGTGCTTCTTGGAATTTTATCAATAAATTATGGAATGCTTCAAGATTTGTAATGATGAATATAGAAGATTTATCTGAAGAATCATACAATATAAAAGATCTAAGTATAACAGATAAATGGATCTTAACAAAATTAAATAAAACTATTAAAAATGTAACAGAAAATATGGAAAAATTTGAATTCCATAATGCAGGAACAGAAATATATAATTTCGTATGGAATGATTTCTGCGATAACTATATAGAATTCTCTAAAAATAAAAATGATAACACAACAAAAAGCATTTTATATCACGTTTTAGTATCAATATTAAAAATGCTTCATCCATATATTCCATTTGTAACAGATGAAATATATAGTTCATTAAAAACTTCAAAAGAAAATATTTTATTAACAAAATATCCAGAATATAATGAAGAAGAAGTATTTGAAAAAGAAGAAAAAATAATAGATTCTACTATAATAGATATAACAGAAATAAGAAACTTAAAAGTTAACAATAATATTACAAAAGACGCAATTGTAAGATTTAAAACTAGTGATGATTTAAAAGAAATATTTATTAAATTGTTAAAAATAGATTTAAATAATTCTAATGAAGATATAAAAGATAAAGAAGAATATTCATATAAGTCTAATAATATAGAAATAACATACTATCAAGAAGGAGTTAAACTAGATATAGAAAAAATAAAAGAAGAGATAAATAATTTAAAACAACAAATAGCAAAAAGAGAAAAATTATTATCAAATGAAAACTATGTTAATAAAGCTCCAGCTAAGGTAGTAGAACTTGATAGAACAAAATTAAAAGAAGAGCAAGACAAATTAGCAAATTTAGAGGAATTATTGAAATAATATTGACAATGAAATAAACATATGATATATTATCAATGTTTGAATTTTAATTGGGTTTGCCATGTGCAAACCTAATAAAATTAGAAAAAATGATACACCTGGATATGTGTGTAAGAAAGGAGCAGTTATGCCAACAATAAATCAACTTGTAAGAAAGAAAAGAAAAGATAAAACAAGAAAGTCAAAATCACCAGTGTTAGGAATCAGACTAAACACATTAGAGAAAAAGACTCATGAATTTGCATCACCTCAAAAAAGAGGAGTATGTATTCGTGTAGGAACTAAAACACCTAAGAAACCAAACTCAGCATTAAGAAAATATGCTCGTGTTAGATTATCTAATGGAAAAGAAGTAGATTGCTATATACCTGGAGAAGGACACAATTTACAAGAACACAGCGTTGTATTAATTCGTGGAGGACGTGTTAAAGATTTAATCGGAGTTAGATATCATATCGTTCGTGGAACTATGGATACTCAAGGTGTTAAAGATCGTAAACAAGCTCGTTCTAAATACGGAACTAAAAAAGGAAAATAAAATAGCAAAAAGTAAGGAGGATTATTATGCGTAAAAGAAGTGCAGTTAAAAGAGACGTTTTACCAGATCCAATATACAAGTCAAAAGTTGTTACTAAGTTAATCAACAGAATGATGATTGGAGGAAAAAAAGGTAAAGCTGAAAAAATATTATATGATGCATTTGTTATTATTAAAGAAAAAACTGGACAAGAACCAATGGAAGTATTTAATAAAGCACTTGAAAACATAAAACCATCACTAGAAGTTAAATCTCGTCGTGTTGGTGGATCAAACTATCAAATCCCAATCGAAGTTAATGACGAAAGATCTCAAACTTTAGGTCTTAGATGGTTAACAAATTATGCTAGATTAAGAGGCGGACATGGAATGGCTGAAAATTTAGCAAACGAAATAATTGATGCTTCAAATGGAACAGGAGCAGCAGTTAAAAAACGTGAAGACACTCATAGAATGGCAGAAGCTAATAAAGCATTTGCACATTATAGATGGTAGGAAGGGAATAAAATATGGCAAGAGAGACAAGTCTAGAAAAAACAAGAAACCTTGGAATCATGGCTCATATAGATGCTGGAAAAACAACTTGTACAGAACGTATTTTATACCATACTAAAAAAATCCATAAAATTGGAGAAACTCATGATGGAGCATCTCAAATGGACTGGATGGAACAAGAAAAAGAACGTGGTATAACAATTACATCTGCAGCAACAACAGCATATTGGAAAGGATATAGATATAACATTATCGATACCCCAGGACACGTAGACTTTACAGTAGAAGTTCAAAGAAGTTTAAGAGTATTAGATGGTGCTGTATTATTACTTGATTCAAATGCTGGAGTAGAACCACAAAGTGAAACAGTATGGCGTCAAGCTAATGAATATCATGTTCCAAGAATCATTTTCTCAAACAAAATGGATAAATTAGGAGCAGACTTCTATATGACTCTAAAATCTATCAAAGATAGACTAGGAGCTAACTCTGCACCAATAGAACTTCCAATTGGAGCAGAAAGTGAATTTAACGGAGTAATTGATTTAATTACAAGAAAAGCATATCATTATGATGGAAATCCAGAAGAAAATTATACTGAGATTGAAATTCCAGAAGATATGAAAGATAAAGTAGAAGAATATAGAACAAACCTTCTAGAATGTATAGCAGAATTCGATGATGAATTAATGGAAAAATATCTAGAAGGAGAAGAAGTTAGTGTTGAACTAATTAAAAAAGCAATAAGAACAGGAGTTCTTGAAGCTAAATTCTTCCCAGTAATGTGTGGAACTGCTTTAGGAAATAAAGGAGTTAAATTACTTCTTGATGCAGTAATAGATTATTTACCATCACCACTTGATGTTCCATCAATTAAAGGAACTAAATTAAACGGTGATGAAGATGAAAGACATCCAAGTGATAATGAACCATTTGCAGCTTTAGCATTTAAAGTTATGACTGATCCATTTGTTGGACGTTTAACATTCTTCAGAGTTTATTCTGGTAAACTATCAAGCGGATCTTATGTACTTAACAGTACTAAAGATGTAAAAGAAAGAATTGGACGTATCTTATTAATGCATGCTAACAATAGATCTGAAATTCCAGAAGTATATACTGGAGATATAGCTGCAGCAGTAGGACTTAAAAATACAACAACAGGAGATACTCTATGTGATGAGAAAAAACCAATCATATTAGAGTCAATCGAAGTGCCAGAACCAGTTATCGAACTTGCAATTGAACCAAAATCAAAAGCAGACCAAGATAAAATGGCTATAGCATTACAAAAATTAGCAGAAGAAGATCCAACATTTAGAGTTAGAACTGATACTGAAACAGGACAAACTATAATTGCTGGTATCGGAGAATTACACTTAGACGTTCTAGTAGATCGTATGAGAAGAGAATTCTCAGTAGAAGCAAATATTGGTAAACCTCAAGTTGCCTACAGAGAAACATTAACAGCTGAAGGTGATTGTGAAGGTAAATATATTAAACAATCAGGTGGACGTGGACAATACGGACACGTATGGATTAAATTTGCACCAAATCCTGACAAAGGATATGAATTTGTTGACGAAGTTGTTGGTGGTGTAGTTCCTCGTGAATACATTCCAGTTGTTGACAAAGGATTACAAGATGCATTAAAAACAGGTGTTTTAGCAGGATATCCAATGATAGATGTTAAAGCAACATTACATGATGGTTCATACCACGAAGTAGACTCATCAGAAATGGCATTTAAGGTAGCTGCATCTTTAGCCCTTAAAGAAGCAAAAAATAAATGTAAACCAGTTATCCTTGAACCAATAATGAAAGTTGATATTGATGTTCCTGAAGAATATTTCGGAACAGTAATGGGAGATATTACATCTCGTCGTGGAAAACCATTATCACAAGAATCTCGTGGAAATGCAATTCACTTTGCTGCAATGGTTCCACTATCTGAAATGTTTGGATACGCTACTTCTATAAGATCTAATACTCAAGGTAGAGGTACATTCCAAATGGTTCCTGATCACTATGAAGAGGTTCCAAAATCAATTGCCGAAGATATTATTAAAAAAAGCGGTAATTAATAAAAAAATAATGCCAAATAGTTGAAAAAAATTCAATTATTAGATAAAATTAAATATGTAAATTATTAAGGAGGAAAAAATTATGGCAAAAGAAAAATTTGATCGTAGTAAACCACATGTTAATATTGGTACAATTGGTCACGTTGACCATGGAAAAACAACATTAACTGCTGCAATTACAAAAGTATTAGCAACTGAAGGAAATGCTGAATTCGTTGATTATGCAAACATCGATAAAGCACCAGAAGAAAGAGAAAGAGGTATTACAATTAATACCGCTCACGTTGAGTATGAAACTGCTAAAAGACATTATGCTCACGTTGACTGTCCAGGACATGCTGATTATGTTAAAAACATGATTACAGGTGCTGCACAAATGGATGGAGCTATCTTAGTTATAGCTGCAACTGATGGACCAATGGCTCAAACAAGAGAACACATTTTACTTGCTCGTCAAGTTGGAGTACCAAGAATGGTTGTATTCTTAAATAAATGTGATATGGTTGATGATCCAGAATTAATCGAATTAGTTGAAATGGAAGTAAGAGATTTACTTAATGAATACGGATTCGATGGAGATAATACTCCAATCATTACAGGTTCTGCATTAAAAGCTCTTGAAGGAGATGCTGAAGCTGTTCAAAAAATCAAAGACCTTATGGACGCTGTTGATGAATGGATTCCTACACCAGACCGTGATACTGACAAACCATTCTTAATGAGTATTGAAGATGTATTTACAATTACTGGACGTGGAACTGTTGTTACAGGACGTGTTGAACGTGGAACATTAAAATTAAATGACGAAGTTGAAATCGTTGGTATTAAACCTACTCAAAAAACTGTTGTTACAGGAATTGAAATGTTTAAAAAATCATTAGATTTTGCTCAAGCTGGAGACAACGCTGGAGTATTACTTCGTGGAATTTCTCGTGAACAAGTTGAACGTGGACAAGTTTTAGCTAAACCAGGAAGCGTTACACCTCACAAAAAATTCAAAGCTGCAGTTTATGTATTATCTAAAGAAGAAGGTGGAAGACATACTCCATTCTTCGCTAACTACAGACCTCAATTCTACTTCAGAACTACAGATGTAACTGGTGTTATCGAGTTACCTGCTGGAGTTGAAATGGTTATGCCTGGAGATAATGTTGACATGACTGTTGAATTAATTCACCCAATTGCACTTGAAAACGGAACTAAATTCTCAATCCGTGAAGGTGGTAGAACAGTTGGAGCTGGATCAGTTTCAGAAATTATTGAATAATAAAAGTTATAAAGGAGAGTAATAACTCTTCTTTTTTGTTGTCTAAATTATGATTTTCACTTATAATATAAAGCTATCAAGGGTGGTTTATATGAGATTAGATTGGTCAAAAAAACAAATCGAACAAAACTTAAAAAACATAAATTCTAAAAGAGGAAAAAGTGTAGCGGATAAAGAATTAAAAAATATTTATAAACAATATCTATTTGGAATACAAGAAGATAAAATTGATAGTTTTGAAGAGATAAAAATTCCAAAAGATGTTATGATAGATGCTATAGAAGATAAGTGTATAGAATTTGCAACATATATAAATCTATTACCAGAAGATGCACAAACTTCAATATTTATAGTACTAGAAACTTTGGATAAAATGTATATTGACAATAGGTGTATTAAAATAAGTAAAAAAAGTGTATCAAACGAACAATTATTAAAACAATCTTATGATATATTTAACAGCATTTCACCAAGTTTAATAAAATATCTTAACATGCTATATAAAAATAAAAATGTTAAAACTACTACAACAAATCCTCTAAAGGCAGAGTCTTGTTGCTTTTTCGATGAAACAAATAATCAAGATTATGTTTATTTCTCTAAAATGGTATATCAATTTCTATCAGAAGAATCAATGTATAACCATGAACTAGCTCACGCTATAACTGGTGTATCAAAAACCCCTTATCTAAAAACTACAATGTTATCAGAATTTCATTCTATCTATACAAATCTATATACTGATAAAGAAATATTTGATAAAACTAAAAATAATAACTACTTATACTCATACTATAACTATTTAAAAACTATGCAAGAATATTTAATCTGTCTTTCAATTCTATTAAAAATAGCCAAAAATAAAATAACAGAAAAAAATTTAAGAAATGTAAGTAGAGAATGTTTATATAAAAATAGCATAAAAGAATTATATCAATATACAACTAATATAGATTTAAATTGTTTAACATATCTAGTCTCAGGAATTGCCGCTCTTCACTTACAAACCATGGATAAGGAAAAATCAAATCATCTTTTCTATAAAACAATAGAAAATCCTACAAAGAATATTAGTAAATTTTTCAAATTAATAGAACTAAATTATAAAGATATATACTATATGCGTGATATATTTAATGAAGCGAATTGCACTACACTTAATAAAATAAGAAAACTAAATAAAAAATAAGTATAAAAATATAATAAAGAAACAAAATAATAATGAAATAAAATATTAGAAGTTCTCCATAATTTGACAAAATGCTACATTTTTGATAAAATATATAACTGTCACGTAAAGAAGAGGTGATTATCAATGTTTTTTGATGAAACAAGTACTATAGAATTATGTGAAGAAGAACCCACGAAAATATTTGATTTAATTAACGAGGGTCATAAAGAATTAGTAGAAAAATTAATTATTAAAAACAAAGTAGATATAAATACTACAAATGAATCTGGAGATAACATTTTAATGTATATGTTATCAAAAGGATGGTATAAAGAAATAGTTCAATATATGAAAATAAAAAGTTGGAATGTTAACCATCAAAACAATCAAGGTGATACATTCGCTCATATAGTAGTAACTAAAAAGTATTTAGATGTAATGGAAATAATAAAACAATTACTAAAAAATAAAAAATTTATACCAAACCTAATGAATAATAAAAAAGAAACTATTCTTGATAAGTCAATGAATAATAATTATATCTATACAACAGTTAAAATCCTTGAAGATGAAAGATTTAATAATATAGATTTAATTTCATTTAAAAACTTATATGAAAAATATATTAAAAATAATGAATATGGAACAATGACAAAAATAAATAATTTAGAAGTTATTGTAGATAGTTTAAATGAAAAGAAACTAATTCCAAAAGTAGAAAAATTAATGAAACAAATTACAAAACATTATAAAGAGATTAAAACAAAAGTAATTAATAATGAAATGAAATCATTAGATGAAATGATTTATGGAATGCTTGAAGCAAGTATTTAAACAAATTATTGATTAATTTGTTTTTTTCTTTTATAATCAATAAAAGGAAGTGATATTATGCAATTACCAAACCTTAATGAAGCAAGAAAAAGAACAAATAATAAAGTATTAACAACAAACTTCAAATTAAATAATAAATATCATAATATAGTTAAAAATAAAAATTATTACTTAAAAACATACGGATGTCAAATGAATGAGCATGAAAGCGAAAATATAGAAGCTTTAATTGAATATATGGGTTATAACAAAACAGATAAAATGACTGATGCAGATCTTATCATATTAAATACATGTTCTATAAGAGAAAATGCCAATAATAAAGTATTTGGTATGTTAGGAAGAGCTAAACACATAAAAGAAACAAAAAAAGATTTAATCGTAGGTCTAATGGGATGTATGGCTCAAGAAGAAATAACAATTAAAAGAATAATGGAAAAGTATAAATGGATAAATTTTGTTTTAGGAACTCATAAAATAAATGAATTAAACGAAGTAATTTATAATTCGCTTAACGACAAAAAAATAAATATAGATGCTCCAAGTATTGAAGGATCAATAGTAGAAGACTTGCCAGTATCGAGAAACAATAAATATAAAGCATATGTAAACATTATGTATGGATGTGATAAGTTTTGTACATATTGCATAGTCCCATACACAAGAGGAAAACAAAGAAGTAGAAATCATATAGATATAATAAACGAAGTAAATACACTAAAAAAACAAGGATATAAAGAAGCTACACTTCTAGGTCAAAATGTAAATGCCTACGGTAAAGATTTAGATGACAGTTATAGTATGGCTTATTTACTTGAAGATGTTGCAAAAACAAATATAGATAGAATAAGATTTGTTACAAGCCATCCATGGGATTTCACAGATGAAATGATTGATATAATGGCTAAGTATAAAAATATAATGCCTCATATTCATCTTCCAGTTCAATCAGGAAATACAAAAATACTTAAACTTATGGGTAGAAGATATACAAAAGAAGATTATTTAAAGCTATATAACAAATTAAAAAATAAAATACCTAATATATCGATAACAACAGATATAATAGTAGGTTTTCCAAATGAAACAGAAGAAGAATTTAATGATACCCTATTATTAGCAGAAGAATGTAAATTTGATGGTGCTTATACCTTTATCTATTCAAAAAGAGAAGGAACACCAGCTGCACGCATGTCTGATGATATAACACAAGAAGAAAAAGAAGAAAGATTACAAAGATTAAATGAAATTATAAACAAATATGCGTTAATAAATAATGAAAAACTATTAAACAAAGAAGTTGAAGTATTAGTAGAAGGAACATCAGAGAAGAAAAGTGATATGTTAATGGGATATACTGATACAAATAAACTTGTAAACTTTAAAGGCCCAAAAGAACTTATTGGACAAATAATAAAAGTGAAAATTACATCAGCCAAAACATGGTCTCTAGATGGAGAATATGTAAAATAAAAAATCTCTTTAACGAGATTTTTTTAATTTTCAAGACTATTAATAATTTCTAAAGTTCCTTGTTTATTAGATTTATTTAATAAATTATTTTTATTCAATAAATATTTAACCTGATGTGCAACTCCTATATTTCCATCAATTAATTCAACATTAGGTAAAATCTTTAATATATTATTTTTAACAAGAGGATAATGAGTACAACCCAAAACTATTGAATCAATATTTTTATCTTTAAATTCACCTAAAAGATTGTTAAGTATTTCATCAATTTTTTTTAAATCATTATTTTCTATTGCATTAGCTAGACCATCACATACTAGTAAATAAAAATTTTGACCATTCTTCTTATTTTCTTTAATCAAATCATGAACTCTTAAAGAAGCAATAGTTAAAGGTGTTGCCATAACTATAGTATTTTTATAATTATTATCAGAAGCAACCTTAATTGCGGGTTCTGTTCCTACAAATAAAACATCCTTATACCAAGATCTTAATTTTTCAGCACACTTAGTAGTAGCAGTATTACAAGCAATAACTATTAACTTAACATTTTTTGTTAATAATAGCTCTACAACATTTTTTACAATTTCATAAAGCTCTTCATCACTTTTCGCTCCATAAGGATTATTTTTAGAATCTGCATAATAAATATAGTTTTCGTTTGGTAAAAGTTTTCTTATCTCTTCTAAAACTGTAAAACCACCAATACCAGAATCAAATATTCCAATTTTATCTTTCATAAAACGCCTCTCTATATATTTTATCATAAATAATAAAAATTGTTATTAAAACATTAAGATAATCAAATAATTTTATCAACAAAATAGGCAGTAATGCATAAATTAGAATGAGGAGTGATATTATGTCAAACTATAGAGAAATAGTTACTAAAGCAGTAATAGGAAAAGGAAAAAAGACTTTTACTAATCACTATACTTTAGTTCCGGAAGAAAAACCTACAACTATTTTAGGATGTTGGGTAATAAATCATAAATTTAGTGGTAGAAAAAATAATGATAAAATTATATTATCTGGAACATGTGATATAAACATTTGGTATTCATATGAAAATGATACAAAAACTTTAGTATCTAAACAAACTATAAATTATAATGAAGAGGTAATGGTTTCAAGAAAAAAAGAAAGCAATATATCTTCAAATGAAGAAATAATAGTAAGAAGCTTAAGACAACCAAGTTGCACAAAAGTAAATATAGTAGATGGTAAAATTGAATATGATATAGAAAAAGAATTAGGAGTAGAAATAGTAGGAGATACAAAAATGCGTATTACAGTTGATGATAATGAAGATGAATGGGAAGAAATAAAAGATGAAGATACAAAAGAAGAAGTAATGGAAGATATAGATAAAGAAGTAAAAGAAGACTTCATAACAGAAGAAAAATAAAAGGAAACTTTTATTTTTTTTAGCAAAATTTAAATTGTCAACCAAAAATAGTTGACAACCCAAAAAATATATAATATACTAATGGTAATTTGAAAGGAGAAAAGTATGGCAGTAAAAATTAGATTAACAAGAATGGGTTCTAAAAAAAGACCAAGTTATCGTATCGTAGCAACTGATTCAAGAAGTCCAAGAGATGGAAAGTATCTTGAATTAATCGGATTCTATAATCCATTAACAAATCCAGCAGAAATAAAAGTTAACGAAGAATTAGCTATTAAATGGATTAAAAATGGAGCTATCTTAACTGATACTGCAAGAGATATTTTATCAAAAGCAGGAGTTATGAAAAAAATACATGAAGAAAAAGGTAATAAATAATTATGGAATTAACTAAATTAGCAGAAGAAATTATTTTATCTTTAGTAGATAATAAAGATATGGTTGCAGTTAAACAATTTCCAACTGAAGATGAAAATGAAGTATTAATTCAAGTTATGGTAGATGAAAACGATATGCCTAAACTAATCGGTAAAAATGGAAAAGTAATCAACGCACTTAGAACCATTGTTCAAGCTAGTAGTTACATGAAAGATAATAAACAAATAAAAATTAATGTTGATAGCATTTAATGTATTGACAAATCAAAAAAATAATGTATAATTAAAAATGTCCTTAAAAGACATTTTTGGGGAATTAGCTCAGTTGGCTAGAGCATCTGCCTTGCACGCAGAGGGTCAAGGGTTCGAGTCCCTTATTCTCCACCAAAAAGAAATATCATCAATTCATTTCTATGTGAATTGATTTTTTTTATAAAATTATAAATACATCTTACAATTTATAAAGAAAGATAGTATAATAAAATTACAACATCTAGTGGGGGTTTTACAATTATAAAAAACATGTTATAATTTAAAAGACACTAAATGGAGGTAAATATGAGTTTTGAATATATAATAGATATATGTAGAAAAGTCTTAGACATAATTATTGTATGGACATTATTTTATGCAATAATTAAAAATATTAAAAATAACGTTAAACTATCACTACTATTTAAAGGTATAATACTTATTTTAATACTAAAATTAGCAAGTGATTGGTTAGGATTAGTAACAGTTGGATTACTACTTGAATATATAATTGAATGGGGACCACTTGCATTAATCATCATATTTCAGCCAGAAATTAGAACTATATTAGAACAGTTAGGCAGAACTCAGTTACTAGGAAGACATAAAGTATTAACTGTAGATGAAAGGGAAAAGCTAGTATACGAAGTAGTTCACGCTATAGAATATATGAAAAAATCAAGAATTGGTGGATTAATAGTATTAGAAAGAGATGTAAGCTTACAAGATTATATAGATAAATCAGTAAACTTATATGCTGACTTATCTAGCGAATTACTTGAATCAATATTCTTTCCAAATAATCCATTACATGATGGTGGAGTAATTATCCAAGGAGATAAAATAAGTTGTGCTGGAGCAGTATTTCCAACAAGTAATAACGCTAAAATAAATAAAAGATTAGGAACAAGACATCGTGCTGCTGTTGGAATTACAGAAGATACAGATGCAATTGCTATAGTAATTTCAGAAGAAACAGGAAGAATTTCTATAGCTATAAAAGGAGATTTATACTACAATCTAACTATTGATGATACAAAACTATTATTAATAGATGAATTAAGACCAAAACAAGATGATTTCGAAGATGATTTTGAAGAGGAGGATGAATAATGAGTAATAAGAAAAAATCCTCTAAAAAAAGGAAACATAAATTATTAAAAGCTATAGGTAGATTTATATATAGAGCTATATATGGAATATATAGCGTTTTAGATAAAATAATAATTACACCATTAAGTAAATTCTTAATGTTCATGAGTGGACTATTTAAGAAAAACGATAAGCCATTAGATAGACTATTTAATAACAAAGCATTTTTAATAGTTATTTCATTAGCACTTGCTATAGTAGCGTTCTTTACAATAGATAGATTAAGTAACCAGGGACTTAATTCTTCAGCAGATATATTGTATGGGCAAAAAGTAAATGCATTATATAATGAAGAAGCATATGTAGTAGAAGGATTACCTAAAAAAGTTGATATAACTATGATAGGAAGAAAATCAGATCTATATTTAGCAAAACAATATCCTGATAAAGATGTAGTAGTAGATCTAAGAGGCTTAAAAGCAGGAACACATAAAGTTGATTTAAAATATAATGGATCAGTATCATCGGTAGATTATAAATTAGATCCATCAAGTGTGACTGTTGTAATATATGAAAAAATGTCTACAACAAAAACAATAGAAAAAGAAATATTGAATGAAAGTAAATTAGATTCTAAATATAGTGTTTCAAATATCTCTTATAGTAGAGAAGAAGTATATGTAAAAGGAGCTCAATATAAACTAGATGAAGTAGCAACTATAAAAGCTTTAGTTGATGTTTCAAAAATCAAAAACATAACTTCAGGAGAAAACACATTAAAAAATATACCTTTAGTAGCTTATGATTCTAAAGGAGATAAATTAGATGTAGAAATAGTTCCATCAACAATTGATGCAACAGTTACTATTTCATCTAATAGTAAAGAAGTTCCATTTACAATAATCCCAGAAGGAGATGTAAAATTCGGAAAATCAATCGAAGATATTACACTAAACATCACTAAGACAACAATTTATGGAACAAGTAAAAGTTTAGCTGATATAACTTCAATACCAGTTAAAGTAGATGTAACAGATCTAGAAGAGAATTCATCAATAACAGTAAATGTTTCTAAACCAAATGGTGTTAAAGAAATGAGTGTTAAGGCAGTTGTTGCAAAAATAACTTTAGGATCAACACAAGAAAAGACAGTTGATAATATCAATATAGAAACAAGAAATCTTGGAGAAGGATTAGTAGCACAAGCTGCATCAGCTAAAGATAGTTCAGTAGCTATAATCTTAAAAGGAACAAGTTCTAATATAGAAAATATCACCCAAGATAATATAAATGCTTATGTGGATTTACAAGGATTAAAAACAGGAACACATAAAGT
>CAKORS010000006.1 GCA_934101605.1 uncultured Bacilli bacterium | reverse complement strand
ATACTTAACAGGATTAAGCACTGTTGATAGTGCAAAAATCACTTGTGCTGGAGCAGCTTCTAATAAAGATGCAGTATGTTCTGCTATGAGTGCAAATCTTACTTTATCAGATAGTAAATTAGCTATTTCAAGTTCAGCAGTAACTCCAACATTAGGAACTACTAGTCAATTAGCTGCAACAACTGGAACAGCAACAGCAACATTAGTTTTAACTTATGCTGAAGGTGGAGCAATCCCAGATGCAGATGTTACAGTAACAATTCCTACTATCCAAACAGTATTTGCAACAGCAAAATAATAAAAGAAAGCAAACTGGCCATTGGTCAGTTTTTTTTATTGTAAATAAAATGTAAAAACTAATAAAATATAATTGACTAAGATAATTATTTATAGTAAATTTAAATAGTAAGAAAATAAGGAGGAAAGAAAAATATGGATAAAAATAACACATTCAAAATAATAGTTATAGTAGGACTTATAGTAGCAGTAGTAGGACTAGCAATAGGATTTGCAGCATTTAGCGCAACATTAAATATTTCAACATTTAATGCAACAACAAAAGCAGGTTCTGAAGAAGCAAATTTTGCTAATTTAGTAACATTCCAAAATGATGCAGCTTGTACAGTAAGTGAAGGATCAACTGCAACAGCAACAGCTGGAACAGCAACAGCACACACATGGAGCGGAATAACAGCAACATTTACAAAACCTGGAGATGTAATAACATGTACTGCAAAAGTAAAAAATGCCAGTGCATATACAGCATATGTTTATGAAATAACTTCAAATGACAAAAAAATAACATGCTCAGGATCAGCACAAAACATCTCTTCAATTTGTAGTAATGTAACATTAAATACAACTTTATCAACAGAAGGATTAACTGTTACATCAGCAAATTCAGATTGGCATCATATAACAACATCTAATATCCCTGCAGGAAATACAGACACTGTAACAACAACTATAACTTATGCTGAATCTGCTCCAATTCCGGATGCAGATGTTACAATTTCAATACCAGCAATAAATTACATATTTAACACAGTTAAAAATAAATAATGAAGCTGACCAATGGTCAGTTTTTTATTTGTAAATAAAGTGTAAATATTATAAGAATCCGATTGACTAAGTTAAATATTTATAGTAAATTTAAATAGTAAGAAAATAAGGAGGAAAATAAAATGGAAAAGAATAAAACGTTCAAAATTTTAGTTATAGTAGGACTTGTAGTAGCAGTAGTAGGACTAGCAATCGGATTTGCAGCATTTAGTGCAACACTAAATATTTCAACATTTAATGCAACAGCAAAAGCAGGAGATGCTGATGCAGTATTCGGAAATTTAGTAACATTCCAAAATGATGCGGCTTGTACAGTATCAACTGGATCAACTGCAACAGCAACAGCTGGAACAGCAACAGACCATACATGGAACGGAATTACAGCAACATTTACAAAACCTGGAGATATAATAACTTGTACAGCAACAATTAAAAATACCAGTGCTTATACAGCTTATTTAACAAAATTATCCACTAATGGTTCAATGATTACTTGTTCAGGTTCAGCACAAAATAAAGATGATGTTTGTAAGTCAATTAGTGGATCAGTATCAATTGGAGATAATAAAACAGGTTTTACATCAACTACAGCAGCTAAGTTAGCTTCTCCAAGTGCAACAATTGCATCAACTACAGGAACAACAACTGCAACAGTTATTCTTACTTATTCATCAACTGGAGCAATTCCAGATGCAGATGTTACAGTAACAATTCCTACTATTGAAACAGTTTTTGCCACAGCAAAATAGTAAAAATAATGAAACTGACCAATGGTCAGTTTTTTAATTTTATTGACCAAAAATATTTTTTAGTATATAATTATGCCGGGTGACATAATATGGAAAAACTTGAATTTGGAGATATCATTTGGGGCAAGACAGATTTTGATGGAGTAGAAGATAAACACAATAATAGGCCGTTTGTTATATTGGGCTATGATAAAGAAGAAGATAGCTATAAAGCCTTAAATTGCACATCACAATATAATAAATATAAGCCTTTTAGAACAAATTACATTATTAAAAAAGATGAACTTGATAAAATAACAACAGTAACAATTAAAAGAATAGATACACTTAAAAAAGATCAAATATCATCTCTTGCTTCTAAATTAACTTATAGTGAAAAACAAGAAATAAGAAAAAGATTACCACTTTCTGATAATTACTCAGAATTAAAACAATATATATTAGAAAATATAGAAAAATATCCAATATTTTTTAAACCAGGGGATATTGTAAGAACAGAAAAAAACAAATCATATGTAATAATAGATAATTCTAACAATAATATAACAGCATATATCTTACAAAGACAAAACAAAAATGAAAATGAATATCTTCCTATAAATATTGATAATTGCAGGTATAAATATATAAGAAAGATTCCTTCCAATATTAATACCAAAATAAAATATGAAGGAAGTTTTAGAAATGAAGAATTTTTAGAAATACTAAAAACAATAAGACATACAAAAACTTTAGAAAAGAGTAATAAACACGTAAAAAATAATGAAGAAAAACATGAGTTAACTCCAGGAAATATATTGAAATTACATATTGATGGAAGATCAACTCAAGTAAAAGTGTTATCTATAAATAAAGAAAGCTTATTATGCATAGAATATAGATTACATGGAAAAAAAGAGCATGAGGGAAGAATGCATGTAATACAATTACCATTAGAAGAGCATACCATTAAAAAGCAAGAAGATATAATTAAACCAAGAACAAGAAGAAAATAAAAATATTTTACCATTATTTACAAACACATGTTTTATTTTAAATAAAATATGTGTTTTTTAAGTTATATTTATTTACATAGCTAAAGTTAAATAGTAAAATTATGGTAGACAGTGGAATAAAGTGACAGAAAGTGGTGATTTAAATGTTGATGGGAGAATTTCATCATAATTTAGACAGCAAGCAAAGAATGATTATTCCTTCTAAATTTCGTGAAGAATTAGGAGAAAAGATAATCATTACAAGAGGTCTTGAAGACTGCTTATTTGTATACTCAGAAAAAGAATGGGCAAGCATTGCTTCAAGATTAAAAACTTTACCATTTACTAAAAAAGACGCTCGAAGCTTTGTAAGAATATTTATGTCAGGGGCCACTGTTTGTGAATTCGATAAACAAGGAAGGATAACTATTGCAAATCCTTTAAAAAATTATGCAAATCTAGATAAAGAATGTGTAATTTTAGGAGTAGGAGATAGACTTGAAATATGGTCACTTGAAAAATGGAATGACTTCTTCAATAGTAATCGTGAAAGTTTATCTGACTTAGCCGATCATCTATTTGAGTCTAATTTTGAGGAGTAAAGATGGAAAAACATATTAGTGTATTAAAAGACGAAACAATTAATTCTTTAAATATCAAAGAAGACGGAATCTATGTTGATATGACTTTAGGCTATGCAGGACATTCAAGGGAGGTTTTGAAGCGTAATAAAAAGGGGTTTTTATTCGCCTTTGATAAAGATGTCGATGCTATAAAAGAAAGTACAGAAAGATTGAAAGAAATAGGTGATAACTTTAAAATATTTCATGCTGATAATAAAGAGGCTAAACGCCTTCTAGAATCAGAAGGTATAACAAAAGTTGATGGTATTATATATGATTTAGGAGTGTCATCTCCAGAACTTGATGAAGCATCAAGAGGATTTAGCTACATGCAAGACGCAAAGCTTGATATGAGAATGGACCAAAGCTCTAAGCTTTCAGCATATGAAGTAGTAAACAATTATACAAAAGAAGAACTTATAAGAATATTTAGAGAGTATGGAGAAGAACAACATGCTGCTAGAATAGCTAATAATATCATTCAAAAAAGGTTGGAAAAACCTATTGAAACAACATTTGAATTAGTAGAAATATGTGATATGTCAATTCCATTTAAAGAAAGAAGAAATACTCATTCTGCTAAAAAAGTATTCCAAGCAATTAGAATAGAAGTTAATAATGAACTTGATGGCTTAAAAGAAAGTTTATATAATGCACTTGATATGTTAAATGTAGATGGAATATTAGCAGTAATCACATTTCATTCTCTAGAAGACAGAATAGTAAAAAAAATATTCAAAGAAAAAACAGAAGTAGATAAAGTAATAAAAGGACTTCCAAATATAGATGAAAGCCTATTACCGGACTACATACTTATAAATAAAAAACCAATACTACCTACTAGCAAAGAATTAGAACTTAATAAAAGAGCAGCATCTGCAAAATTAAGAGTAATTAAAAGAACAAAATAGGAGAGGAAAAAGATATGAAAAAAGTAAAAAAACAATTAACATTTATTGAAAAATTTTTACTTGTAATTACATTCATAGTATTAATATCTTCACCTGTTTTATCTATATTTGCAAAATCAGCATTGTCACAAACAAACTATGAAGTAGAAGAATTAAAATCAAAAGTGACAAAGCAAGAAAAAGAAAACGAAAACATCCAAATGACAATCAATCAATTAGCGTCATTAGAAAACATGGAGAATATTGCTAAACAGGAAGGATTAAGTTATACTAGTAATAGTATTAAAATGGTTGATTAAAGAAATAAGGTGAAATAATGAAAAGCAAGAATAATAAAAAATTAATAAATGTTTTTATTGCTGTTGCTTTTTTTTGTTTTGTTGGAATTATTTATAGATTGTCATTTTTAGTTACCGCCTCTAAAGTAGATGGAGTAAACATAAAAGAATTTGCAAATAACAGAAGTGTATATAGTTCTAGCATTAAAGCTAAAAGGGGAAATATATATGATGTATTAGGTAATGTTTTAGCAGAAAATGTATCCTCATATAAATTAATTGCGTATATAGACCCAGTAAGAAGTAAGGGAGAGGAAACTCCAAAACATGTAGTAGATAAAGAAAAAACAGCAAAATGTTTAGCTGAAGTAATAAATATGTCTTATGAAGATATATTAGAAATATTAAAACAAGATGGATTATATCAAGTTGAATTTGGAACAGCTGGAGCATCTCTTACAACCCTACAAAAAGAAAAAATAGAAAAGTATAATTTACCAGGAATAGATTTTATAGAACAAGAAAAAAGATATTACCCTAATGGTAATTTTGCATCATACACATTAGGTTATGCCAAAAAAAATGAATCAGGAGAAATAGTCGGAGAAATGGGAACAGAATCCTTACTTAATGATGTTTTAAGAGGAACAGATGGACATATCTCTTATCAACAAGATGTAAATGGTATAAAGATTGCTGGAACAAAAGAAATAAAAAAAGATGCAGAAGATGGTTATGATGTTTATCTTACGATAGATTCAAATATTCAGTTCTTTGTAGAACAAGCAATAAAAGATGCGTATCAAAAATATCCATCAGAATGGTTAATAATAGTAGTAGCGGATGCCAAAACAGGAAAAATTCTAGCATCAAGTCAAGAACCATCGTTTGATCCAAATACCTTAGAAATAACAAATTGGATTGATTACACAGTAGGACAAGCTTATGAGCCCGGATCAATTATGAAAATATACACATATATGGCAGCCATGGAAGCTGGAACTTATGATGGAAATAAGACATTTGTATCAGGTCATTATACAACCGAAGATGGCTATGAAATATATGACTGGAGAAGATGGGGATTTGGAACAATAACTTATGATCAAGGATTTTTAGCATCATCAAACGTTGGAGTTATTGAAATCATGAATAATTTTATTAATAGAAAAACTCTACAAGATTATTTCAAAAAAATGGGATTTGGTTCTAAAACAGGAATAACACTATATAATGAAGTTGATGGTTCAATAGACTTCAAATATCAAACAGAAGTATACAATGCAGCATTTGGACAAGGTGTTACAACAACTCCAATGCAACATATACAAGCATTAACTTCTATTGCAAATGATGGAGTAATGTTATCTCCATACATAATAGATAAAGTTGTTGATAAAACAGGAAAAGTAATGTATCAAGGAAAAAGAACAGAAAAAGGTGTAGTAGCATCTCACGAAACAGTAGAAAAAATAAAACAATTAATGTATGATACAGTAAATTCTGACTGGGAACCAGCAACTGGATGGTATTATAGAAAAGAAGGATATGACGTTATAGGAAAAACAGGAACATCACAGTTAATAAATGAAAAAACAGGAACATATTATACAACTGATAATTATTCAATAAAATCATTCGTAGGTATGTGGCCTAAAGATGACCCTGAAGTAATACTTTATATATCAGCAAAGAAACCTCAATATGGATCATCTAAAACTTTATATGTTCCAGCTCAATCAATCATAGAAAATGTAAGTAAATATCTAGAAATATATAATGAAGACGATATAAAAACATTAAAAAGTTTCAAGATAGAAAACTATATAAATAAAAAATATGATGAAGTAAAAACAACTTTAAATAATAATAGAATAAAAACATTAAAACTTGGTGATGGAAATAAAATAACAAAACAATATCCAAATAAAAATATAGTAATAAATTCAAACGATACAGTAATATTAATGACTAACAGTGATTCATACAAAATGCCAAACTTAAAAGGCTACAGTAGAAAAGAAGCACAAGTAGTATGTAATATGTTAGATATAAAATGTAATTTTACAGGTTCTGGTTATGTATCTTCACAAACCATAAAAGAAAATGCTATAATAGAAAAGAACCAAGAAGTTCAAATAGAATTAAAAGGGAAATACTAATTAAGGAGAAGTAGTATGAAACCATTATTTATAGTAAATCCCGTATCAGGCTCTGGAAAATCTTTAACATTTATAAAAGACATAGAAGATACTCTAAATAAATATAATATTGAATATGATATAGTTTTAACAAACTATATTAATCATGCAAAAGAAATAGTAGAGCAAGAAAATAATGATCGTATTATATATGCAGTAGGTGGAGATGGCCTTATAAATGAAATAGTAAATGGTATGATAAACAAAAACCACAAACTTGGTATAATTCCAGCTGGAAGTGGTAATGATTTTTATAAAAGTTTAGATGATAGAAAAGAAATAATAAGCGATGTAGGACAAGTAAATGACTCATATTTTATAAACATTGCATCATTTGGATTTGACGCTGAAGTAAATAATGAAGCAAATAGACTAAAAGAAAAAAATATTCCAGCCAATCTAATTTATCAAATAGGACTTTTAGTAACACTTATAAAAAATGATGGTAAAAAACTACTAATCAAAGTAAATGATGAGATAAAAATGAATAAATATACATTAACTACAATATGTAACGGAAGATTCTATGGAGGAGGATTTGAAATAGCTCCAAATGCAAAAATAGATGATGGTTCATTTGATGTATATATAGCAAATTATATGAATAGATTAAAGCTCATCAAAACACTTTTAAAACTAAAAAAAGGTGAACACGAAAAAGACTATAATGTAGAAAAAATAGAAACAACTGAAATAAAAGTATTATCAAAAGATAAAATAACAGCAAATATAGATGGACAAATATCTAAAATAGATTGTATGAATATAAAACTTATTCCATCTCATATTACAATTCATAATGACAAAGAATTAGTAAATGAAATAGTTACTAATAATTTACGTAGAATAAGAAGAAGGAGAGGATAAAATGAAAACAATATTAACAGGTTTAAAACCAACTGGAGATTTAACATTAGGAAATTATATAGGAGCAATAAGACCCCTTATAGAACTTCAAAATGATAATAAAATATATCTTTTTGTAGCGGATTTACATGCTCTAACAGTTCCTCAAGATAGAGAAGAACTAAAAGAAAGAATAAGAAAATTTGTTGCAATGTATATAGCTTGTGGAATAGATCCTAATAAAGTAATAGTATATATTCAATCAGAAAATGCATATATTCCTGCCATCTCATGGTTATTAGAATGTACTACTCAATTTGGAGAAGCATCACGCATGATTCAATTTAAAGAAAAATCAAAACAACATAAAAACTTCTCAGTAGGACTTTTAACATATCCAGTCTTAATGGCAGCAGATATATTATATTGTGATGCAGATGTTGTTCCTGTAGGAATAGATCAAAAACAACATGTAGAAATAGCAAGAACTATTGCTCAAAGATTTAATAATAAATATGGAGAAACATTTACCTTACCAGAAGCTTTAGTTTATAAACAAACAACAGCAAAAATAAAAGATCTAAAAGACCCAACTAAAAAGATGAGTAAAACTGAAGAAAATCCTCAAGGAGTAATAAGTCTATTTGATGATGAAGAAAGTATTACAAAAAAAATAATGAAAGCCACAACAGATAGCGATTCTTTAGTAAAATATGACCCTGATAATAAACCGGGAATATCAAACTTACTTGCTATAGCATCAAGTCTAACTAATAAAGAAATAAAAGATATAGAAGAACAATTTAAAGATAAAAATTATGGAGAATTCAAAAAATTTGTAGCAGAATCTGTAAATAATGCTTTAACTCCAATAAAAGAAAAATATAATAAGCTTTTAAATAGTGATGAACTTAATAACATTCTAGATAAAGGAAAAGATGAATCAATTAAACTAGCTAAAGATAAATATTTAGATATGTTACATAAAATGGGATTAGAAAGATAGTAAAAAATACTATCTTTTTATATAAAAAAATTGACAAATCATAATAAATAAATTAATATTGTCTTTAGACATAAAAATTTTACATAATCGAAGATTATCATCTTGGGAATTAAAACAAAAATAGCATTTACCCCCGGGTAATATAAATATGCTATTTTTTCTGCTTGTTAAATAAAATAAAAAAAAGGAGTGAAATATGGAATTAAAAAAAGAAGAATTAGAATTTGAAAAAAACTATCTACAAAAATGTTTAGAAACAATCAAAGAACAAATCTCGGGACTAGGACAAGAATTATATGATAATAACGAAAAAATAATGGAATTTAAAAGTTTTATTTGGGATAATAAATCAAGTCTAGATCCACAAGAATTAAAATCATTAATGACAGATAATGACTTAGAAATATTTCTTATGGAACAAAAGGGAAAATACTTTCAAAAATTATATAAAATTCAAAATAATCCTTACTTTGGTTCAATTATATTTAACGAAAATAAAAAAGATGAATTAATTTACATAGGAATAACTCATTTAGAAAAAGATGATAAATACTTAATTCACGATTGGAGAAGTCCAATTTGTAGCTTATTTTATGACTTTGAAGAAGGAGAGTGTTTTTATAAAGCACCAGGTGGAATAATAAACGGAACTTTAAAAAGAAAACGTCAATATAAAATAAAAAATGGAAAATTAATTAATATATTTGATAATAAAATAAATATAGATGATGAGGTATTACAAGAAGTATTATCACAAGAATCATCAGAAAAAATGAAAAATATAGTAAATACTATTCAACAAGAACAAAATAAAATAATAAGAAATACAGAAGATAAAAACCTAATAGTTCAGGGAATAGCAGGATCAGGCAAAACATCAGTAGCACTTCATCGTATAGCATTTCTTTTATATAAAATAGAAAACTTAAATTCAAATAATGTTTTAATATTTTCACCAAATAATGTATTTACAGAATATATATCAAATGTATTACCAGAATTAGGAGAAAGTAATACTTTAGAGACAACATTTCATTCATTTTTAACAAATTATATAACAGAATATAAAGAAGTAGAATCATTTATAGACTTCATAGCAAGATTCTATCGCTATGAAGAAATAAATCCAAAACTTGTTGAGTATAAGCAATCAGATGAAATAATTGATGATATAAAAAACTATGTAGATGATCTTTTAAATAACTTAAAATTCAAAAAGAATATAACAGATAATATTTTATATAATTATGATACAAAAACCTTAAATGATCTATTACATAAAAGATATGATAAATATCCATTATTTGAAAGAATAAAAATAATAAGTGAAAAACTTTCAGAAAATAATTACAATGGTAAAAAAACTTATGCAAAAACATTTAATAAACTTTTACTTAATTCTTTAGAACTAAAAAAAGATTATAAAAAAATATATTCAAATTTCTTTAAAAGTAAATTTAGTAAAATAAAACTAACAGATAATGAGATAAAATATTTTGTAAATAAAAATAAAATAAACTTTGAGGATGCAAATCTTTTTGTATATATAAAAGGTTTATTAGAAGGCTTCCCTTACAATAATACAATAAAACAAATAGTAATAGATGAAGCCCAAGATTATTCTAAATTAGAATATATAATATTAAAACAAATATTTAGAAAAAGTAGTTTTACTATTTTAGGAGATGTAAATCAAACTATAAATCCCTATTATAAATATAAAAGTCTTAAAGATCTAGAAGAAGTATTTGATAAACAAACAAAATATTTAGAACTTACAAAAACATATAGATCAACTAAAGAAATAATAGATTATACTAATAAAATATTAAATCTTAATCATATAAGTGCTATAAGAAGAGAAGATAGCTCTCCAGTATTATTAAAAGATTATAATAGAATAAAAGAAGATATAAAAAAAGATATAGAAAAATTAACAAAACAATATAAAAGTATAGCTTTAATAACAAAAGATGATAATGAAGCAACAAAAATATATAATATATTAAAAAGTGATATAGAAATAACTTTAATAGATAAAGATACAAAATCATTTAAAAAAGATTTAATTATTATCCCATCTTATATGGCTAAAGGATTAGAATTTGACAGTGTTATCTTACTTAATAATAAAAATAATCCATTTAAAGAAAAATATTTATATTATGTAGCGTGCACAAGAGCTCAACATGAGCTTATAGTTTACAAATAATGAAAAATATGCTATAATACAAAGCCATAAAAAGAAAAGGGTGATATTATGGTTCCATTTATAGCAAATAAAGAAATATATGAAAGAATTAAATGGATTGATAAGAATATGTTACTTAAATATTCTTCAATTGATAAAAATACATGGGAACGTATGATGAATAAAGACTTAGATTTTGTAAATACACCCACTAAAGTATTACCACTTACAAAAGAAGAAATGCAAAAATATCCATATTCTGTATCAAAAATATATCTACCATTTTTAAAAGGATACAAAAATCTATTTGAAGAAAAATATACAAAAAACTTTAATACGAAAGAAATATTAGTAATGCTAAGACAAAATATTAAATTACTAAAAAAACTTCATGATAACAATGTATATCATGGTGACTTATATGTTTGTAATGTTATGATAAATAAAGATTTAGATATGAAATACATTGATCTTGATGCTAGTATTGTAGATGGAATAATATCAGAAGAAAATATATTTAAACCAGATTTTGATAGTGAAGATGCAATTGAATACACAAGATCTATGGATATTCTAGAAACAATAAAAATGTATCTTCTTTATCTCGAAAGAGGAAATTTTAAACAAGGAGTAATAGAAACAGTAGATTTTTATAAACTTCATTTACCTGAAATAATAGAAAAGTTTTTCAAAATGTATTATGATAATGAACCAGTAAAAGTTGAAGAAAACTATTATTTTGAAGATGTAATTGAAGAATTAATAAGTACTGGTTACGTATCAGAAAAACTAGAAACAAGAAACAAGAAAAGAAGGTGTTAACATGTTTTTAGAATTTATAGAAAAAGATCCATTTTATGAATATTATATAAATTATTTTGCCGATAAGTTTATTTACAATATCGAAAAAATGGAAGAAATAGCAACAGAAGAAGAAAGAAAACAAAGAATGGAAAACATCCAAAAGGCTTTAAAGTTTCTAATTGAAAAAAATAATAGACTAGATATACCTACCATTATTAAAGTAGGGAATATGGTAAATAAAAATGAACGTGTTCCAGAAGGATTTAGAAAAATAGATGTAACAGCAGGTAAAAATGCAAAATTCACACCAGTTTCTTCAAAATCAATTTATTATAAAGTCATGAGTCTTTTAGATAATTACTATAACTTATGGAATGATTTAGACATTTTTGAAAAAGAAGCAATGTTTCATATAGAACTTATGAGAATTCATCCATTTGAAAATGGAAATAAAAGAACATCAAAAATAATTACTAATTTTAATTTATGCAGTCAAGATCAAGCTCCAGTAGTAATTAGAGCTAATGAAACCAAAGCATATTATGATTTTATTAATAAAAGAGATTATAAAGGATTTGCTAGAATGCTAGAAGAAAAATCCAATGAAGAATTAGAGAATATGGTAGCTTTATATAAAGCATTTTATGATATACCAGTATATGGAAGAAAAAATATAAGAAAGAAGTAGTGGACAATACTATTTCTTTTTTGTTATGATTATATTGGAGGATAGATTATGAATAAAGATTTAACTTTAGTAATTATGGCTGCAGGAATGGGTTCAAGATTCGGAGGATTAAAACAAATAGAGCCATTTGGACCAAATGATGAATTTATTATAGATTATTCTGTATATGATGCTAAAAGAGCTGGATTTACAAAAATAGTATTTATAATAAAAGAAGAAAATTATCAAATATTTAAAGATACAATAGGAAAAAGAGTAGAAGATAAAATACCTACTTATTATGCATTCCAAAAAATGACAGATATACCAAGTGGTGTTACTCTACCAGAAGAAAGAGTTAAACCTCTAGGAACAGGACAAGCAATTTTATCTGTTAAAGATTTAGTTGATGGACCATTCGCTGTTATTAACTCTGATGACTTCTACGGATTTGATGCCTATCTAAAAGCAAAAGAATTTTTTGAAGAAAATAAAGATGAAAATGTATATGCCAATATAGCATATCAAGTGAAAAATACTCTAACAGAAAATGGTTCTGTAAAAAGAGGAGTGTGTAAAGAAGAGAATGGTTTCTTAAAAACATTAATAGAATCAAAAGTAGAAAAAATAAATGGTCAAATAGTAGCGGAACCTCTTGATGGAAGAGAAAAATTTATAATTGATGGTAATGACCCAGTTTCTATGAATATGTTTTGTTTTTATAAAAGTATATTTAAATACTTAGAAGAAGGCTTTATAGATTTCTTTAAAGAAAATAAAGACGATTTATTAACTTGTGAATACTTATTACCAGATATAATAGAAAAAGAAATGAAAAAAGGTAATATAAAAGTAAAAGTTATAAAAACAAAAGCTAATTGGTATGGAGTAACATATAAAGAAGATAAAGAAAAAGTAGTAAAAGAAATAAAATCTTTAGTAGATAATAATATTTATCCAAATAACTTATGGAACAAGTAATCTTGTTCTTTTTTTATAAATAAAACACTATCTAAAACATATAATTATCTGAGGTGTTTTATGACTATTATAAATGATTCAACAGTAGTAGTATCAACTTTCTTAGAACTAAAAGAAGCACTTGAAAAAGATAATAATTACTCTTTAGTCTATCTAGATTCTAATATAACACTTACAAATGGAATCTCAATATCTAAGGCAAAGATAGATGTTGTTATAGATGGAACTTATAATAATACTACATATACATTAGAAGATAAAAAAAGCACAAGTGCTAGTGATACAATATCTATTATAGATAAAAATACACAAAGAGTAGTAGTTCAAAACCTAAATATTATAGGTTATAATTACTACGGAGTAATATATGTTCCTGAAAATAGTGCTTATAAAAATGTTGTAGTAGAATATAATAATATTACATATAACGGTCCACAAATAAGTTTTCATCCCACTGGTATTACAAGATTTATTGATTCAAATATAACTATTCAAACAAGTTATGCCGCAGGAAATGAAGTAGCAGAATGTAATAAAATAGAAATAGGAGGAATAACAACAATAGATCATAAATCAACTGGTAATTCATCATTTTGGTTTCGTAATGATAATCCTTATCTTAAAATTCTTCCTAAAGCTAAAGTAGAATTTACAAGTGAAGCAAGAGAATTATTTTATGGAGTTAGTAATCTAGAATTTACTATATCAAAATCCGCATCATTTTCCGTTACTTCCCATAGTGGAATGAGTTATGGAACATATGGAACAGGAACAACCTTAATAGATCAAAACGCACATTTCACATTAAAACAAACAACTTCTAATGGAAGTTATGCTACCTGGTATAGTTATGGCACAATAACACTAAACGAAGGATCCAGTTTAGAAATAATAAATGATTATAAAAATATCACTAAATCAAATTATAATATATCATTCTCATCATCAAATGCAGGTTTAATTTTAAACGAACCAAGTAGAGTAGTATTATATAATAGTGTTGCTAATGTAATAAATACAACTGCAAGTATTCCTTTTCAATTTAATTTTAATAGAATAAATCTATTTGATGCAATAGTAGATAAATCACAAGAAATAACAAAAGATACTTTACCAACTTATTCATGGTATAAAAGTAACGATATATCATTAATCAAGGGGACTTTTACTAATACAACAACCACTATTACTCCACAAAACTATACAGAAGAAGAACTAAAAAACCTACCAGCTCTTACTAATTTTATATTTCCTAATAAAAAGATATTATCTATCGGTGATTTTCCCATAAGTATGGATGCTTTAACAGAAAAAGACACAACAATGAAAGGTAAAACCATTCCAAATTCAAGTGTATTAATTTCATATAATGATATAAATACCGTAGTAAAAGCAAATGACGAAGGGATATTTTTCTATACTTATGATAATCCTTTACCAGTAGGAACTATAATAACTATAAATGCAAAATTACCAGATGATTTAATATATCATACTAAAACTATTGAAATAGTTTATAGTGGAGAATTAATAATAGATAATGCTAATAAGTTAATTGAATTTAACTATAGTCCTATAACAACAGATCCTATACTGTGTAAAAAAACAGAACCACTTATTATAACAGTAACGGATTCAAGAGCTATTAGTTCTAATTGGAAACTTTATGCTTCAATAAATCACGATTTAACATCAGAAACAGGACAAATTCTAAATAAATCATTAGTATTTAAAGATGAAAGTGGTAATATCACTCCATTAACAGAAAATAAAACAGTAATATACACTGGATCAGAAAATGAAGGAACAACAAAAATAACAACAATATCATTTAAAGAAGATGAGGGTATACTTTTACAAATAACATCACCACTAATCAATAATCTAAGCTATGAATCATTAATTACATGGACTATAGAAGAATAAAGAGATTTTTTGATCACATGAGACAAAAAAATTAAAAGCAATATGCTATAGTTAAAAAGATAATTATAGAGTACTACTTTTTAATTCAGATAACCAAAAGATATTAAACATTAGTTTGCAACTAAAGATTTTAAATTAAATAAATAACAAACTTTTCTTAGCAAAAAAATCCACTCTAACGATCTCATAAGAGTATTATATTTTAAATAGACTTTTATTTTGTTAAGCGAATTATCATATGAATAAAGTTTTAAATAATTATAAAATATGTTTTTTTAGTGACATAAAAACCTGTTTACAAATAAATTTAAATCAAGAAGCATCGCTCTTAGAAGATCTTTAACATATCTCAGTTAGTATACTAACTAGAGTATGAGTAAAAGGTTTGTGAAATTTATCTAGAAGAAATTCTATTGACTTATTAGGAAAAATAGTGTATTTTAATTATAAAATTTGTTTGTGAAGTTATTACGAATTATAATAAACATATTAGTTTTACAAAAATAATTAATGTTAAAAAAGTATATTTATTTAGTATAATATGTTTATATTCTTGAAACCTTTAATATAAACAATACAAAGGAAGATAACTGAAGCTGTTAGAATAATATTATTAAACCTATAAATATATTTTATAATATAAGATGCTAGAATTTGAAAGCAAGGAAAATCACTTAAAACTATAGAATCATTTGATGCAAATTTAATATATAGTCAGGCAGTGACAGATGATACGGCTTATAGTTCTAGAGAAGAATGACCAAACAAAACATATACAAAATTGATAAAAAATAGAAATAAGATAATTCAATGGAAAATTAGTAGGAGAATGATAAAAAATGAGCACATTTATATACGTAAATAAAAAATGTAATATCAATAATAAAAAATTTGAAGTAGTAGAAACAAAAGGAAAAGGGCATCCTGACAATATTTGTGATACTCTAGCTGAAAAAATATCGTCAAATTATTCTAAGTTTTGTTTAGAAAAATATGGGGTAGTATTAAGACATATGATAGATAAATTATCAGTTTTAGGTGGCGGTTCCAAAGTTAAATTTGGCGGTGGAAAAATGACATCTCCAATTAGAATACTAATCAATGGAAGATTTACAGATAGATATAAAAATGAAAAAATTGATTATATGAAAATAGTTACAAACACTATTAAAAACTATTTTAAGGAGCTATTTCCCTTATTAGACACAGATAAATATTTAATAATTGTTAATAATACTCATCATAATGAAGGACCTGGAGTTATATATAATAAAAATGAAACCACAAAAAATGAGCGTATGAGGTTTTTTGAAGCTATAGATGACAATGACGCTTTAAGACATAATAATCATAATAGATGCAATGATACATCTACAACTGTTAGTTATTATCCAATGAGTAAATTAGAAAAAACCGTATTAAATATTGAGCAGTATTTGAACTCAAATGAGTATAAAAAGAAAAGTCCTTGGGTAGGAACAGATATTAAAGTTATGGGAATTAGAAAAAATAAGATAATTGAAATTACTTGCTGTGTTCCATTAATTTCTAAGTATGTTAAAGATATAAATGACTACATTAATAAATTAAACAGAATAAAATATGATATATATCATGTTATAAGTAAAGTATTCAATAATAATGAAATCAATATATATTTGAATACACGTGATAATTATGATAGCAACGATTTATATATGACATTAATTGGAAGTGCAATCGAAAGTGGAGATGAAGGTGTAGTTGGAAGAGGTAATAGATCTAGAGGTGTTATTCCATTTAGTAGAAATTTTAGTATGGAGGCTCAATGTGGAAAAAATCCTGTTTATCATACTGGTAAACTATTTACAGCAATCGGTGACTTATTAAGTAAAAGAATATATGACAGATTTCATCTTGAAAATGTGGTTTATTGTACTTCAAAAATGGGAGATGTTATAAAAGAACCTTGGAATATTAGTATAGAGTTAAATAAAACTGTTTCTAATGATATTATACAAGAAATTAATAAATATGTTGATGAACTTTTAGAAAATCATAATCAAGTTACTAATAAAATAATTGACGGAAAGTTAAAATTAAACAGTTATTAAGAGGTGAATATAATGAAATTAAATTTACTAGATTCTAAAAAAATATACAGTTTTTTCCAAGAAAGAGAATATAATTGTTTAAAGTCATTTCCTGTTGTCAATAATAATGATACAATTTTTATAACTGCTGGCATACAACCAATATTAAAAAGTTATACAGATGGCAATATTTCTGATTCTAATAATATATTTATTGCTCAACCAGTTATTAGAACGCAATATGTTAATTCAATTGAAGAAGGTTATTCAATTAGCTTTGTAAATGTAACAACGGCTGGATTTAATAATTCTGAAGAAGAATATTTTAAAATGATTAAAGATTGGTATGAATTTTTAGAAGCCATTGGTATATATAGCAAAAGAATAACAACCTTATCTGACACATATGAAGATAATTGGGGTAATTTAAATGTTATTGGAAAAAGGACATTTCATTATTATAAAGATATTGAACTTGGTGATACTACTTTTTTCACTAGTATAACTAGTAATAATAAAAAACTAAATATAAATTCAATGTGTGATTTGGGGTTTGGACTTGAAAGATTAAGATGGCTGTCCACGGAAAAATCATATTTTGATTTATATACCACCTCTAAAGAATTGAATAGTGATTTAAAAGCCTATTTATCTGTAATTGCATTACTTGCTGTTAATAATGTAGTGCCTTCAAATAAAAGTTCTGGATATCGTGCAAGACTCTTTTCCAAAAAGGTTGTAAGTTTATTAGAAGCCAATGTTTTAAATGAAGAAGAAAATAAATATTTAAATGAATGTATTAAATATTGGTTAGAATTTCAAAGTGTTAAAAATATTGATAAAAATATTATCAATAATGAGTATATAAGAAATGGTAATAGATTTATAATTGATTTATTAACAAATGAAGGCTATAAAAATCTATCTGGCATTAATGTTAATATTTCCAGAGAAGAACTAAATAAAAGATTGCTTTCTTCTGGAGTAGAAGAAGAAAGAGTGAAGCGTTTGTGGAGGAGGATTAAATGAAACTATTTTTGTGTGGTGGTGGATCTGGAAAATACATAAGGGAAGCTTTAAATAGATACGCATCATCAATAGACAAATCCAAACCTATACTGTATATACCATTAGCCATGGAAAAAGAAAAATATGATAATTGTAAAAAATGGTTCGCAAAAGAAATAAGACAAATTGGTTTAATTAATTTTGAAATGGTTTCTTCATCTGATGAGCTGTCTAAAAAGAATTTTAACAATTATAGTTCCTTGTTTATTGGTGGAGGAAATACATTTAAATTACTTAAAGATCTTAAAGAAAACGGTAACTTTGAAAAAATCAAGGAATATTTAAGGCACAATGGAGTAGTATTTGGAAGTAGTGCTGGTGCTATAATTTTTGGAAATAATATAAATAGCTGTTTATTAGATGATAAAAATAAAATAAATCTCAAAGATTGTAACGGATTTAATTACTTGAATGGATATTCAATCTTATGTCACTTAAATAAACAAAGTTTAAAATCAAATTATAACTATTTAAAAGAATATTCAAAGAAAAATAAGACAATTTATTTACCAGAAGAAGATACAATAATTATATCTGACAATAAAGTAAATTTTATAGGTCAAAAAAAATATATAATTTTCCGTGATAGTAATTATTCTATACACAATTTTGCAAATATAAAAAAAGATATTATTAATTAGTTGACGTTTAAATATTAGGAGTAAATCTAATTTAAATAGTATAAAAAAGATAATGTAGGAAAGAAAAATTTTACATAATCTTAAAATATAGTTATTTTATAAAACAACTATATAAATCTTTTATATAATAAATCTCTAGAAAAAACCTAGAGATTTATTCATTTTCTAAAGAGACTTTTTTAAAAGTCTCTTTTTAATCAATTTTACTAACTTTAAATGTAACAGTAGTAGATGAAGATGGATCTATATCAGATAAATTAACAGTTAAAGTGCTTGTATCAGTATTAAATGAATATTGAGACGACTGGGCTTTTACACCATCAATTGTAACGCTATCACTTACAAAATTAACAAGTGCTGTATCCAAAACATCTGTAATAATAGGGTTGCTATATACTTCAGTTGTTTGATTACTAACTTTAATTGTATATGTTAATTCTCCATTAGCCCATACGTCTTTATCAGCAGTTTTAACAACAGAAAGTCCACTAACCATTGTAACAACTAAAACCTGTGATGTAATTGATGTTGGAATATTTCCGTAATTACCTACAACAGAAGTCTCATTACTAAGTTCTTTTTCCATATTACCTCCTACTTTAATTTATGTGATTAATTACTAAACATTAAAAATAATTTTACATCATATAATTATCTGAGGTGTTATATGTTTACTAAAGGGAAAAATTTGAGAATAAAAGTATTGTTTATAATAATATGTATAGCATTATTATTAGTATTAGGAAAGGTTTTTTACGTTCAAGTATTTTCTTATAAAAAATTGAATAAATTATCAGATGACTTATGGTCAAGAAACTTAGAAATAACAGCGGAAAGAGGTAAAATATTAGATAGAAATGGTAAAGTTTTAGCAGATAATATTACAACTACAAGTGTATATGTAGTTCCAAGTCAAATAAAAGATAAAGAAAAAGTAGCTAAAATATTAAGTGAAGAGTTAAATGCATCATATAAAGACATATATAAGCATGTAACTAAAAATGTTTCAATAGAAAGAATTCATCCAGAAGGAAGAAGATTATCAAGTGATATAGCAGATAAAATAAATAAACATAAATTAGAAGGAGTATATTTAATAAAAGAATCAGAAAGATTTTACCCTAATAAATCACTTCTATCACACGTTTTAGGATATGTAGGTATAGATAATCAGGGCTTATCTGGAATAGAGCTTTTATATGATAAATACCTAACCGGAGAAAATGGATGGGTAAAGTATTATAGTGATGCAAAGGGCAATAGATTGGATATAAATGAAGAATATATAAAATCAACCAAAGGCATGGATATCATGCTAACAATAGATTTAGATATTCAAAAATCAGTAGAAAGAGAACTTGATAATATAGTATCAATGTTTAAACCAGATAATGCATATGTTTTAGCAATGGACCCAAATACAGGAGAAGTTCTTGCTATGTCTTCACATCCTAATTTTGATCCAAATAATTACAAAGAGTATGATACAGAAACATTAAATAGAAACTTACCAATATGGAAAACTTATGAACCGGGATCAACATTCAAGATAGTAACAACAGCATCAGCAGTAGAAGAAGGGGTAGTAGATTTAGAAAACGATACATTTTATGATTCAGGATCAGTTACAGTATCAAATGCCAAAATAAGATGCTGGAAAAGTGGAGGACACGGAGCACAAACATTTATGCAAGTATTTCAAAACTCCTGCAACCCCGGGTTCGTAGAATTAGGCTTTAGATTAGGAAAAGAGAAATTATTCTCTTATATAAATAAATTTGGATTTGGAAAAAAAACAGGAATAGATTTAAATGGAGAAGCAAACGGTATTTTGTTTTCCTTAGATCAAGTAAAAGATCTAGAACTTGCAACTACTGCTTTTGGTCAAGGTGTTGCGGTTACCGCAATTCAACAAGTAAATGCCGTATCATCAATAGTAAATGGAGGAACATTATATAAACCATTTGTATTAAAAAGCATAGTAGATAGTAACACTAATAATGTTATAACAGAAAATAAAAAAACAAAGGTAAGAAAAACAATTAGTAAAAAAACAAGTAAAATAATGAGACAAGCTTTAGAAAATGTAGTAGCATTAGGTGGAGGTAAAAAGGTATATATAGATGGTTATAGAGTAGGTGGTAAAACCGGAACAGCCCAAAAACAAGAAAATGGAAGATATCTAGAAAACAACTACATTATGAGCTTTATGGCAGTATTACCAGCTAACGATCCTAAAATAGTATTATATCTAGCCATAGATAATCCTAAAAACACAGCACTTTTATCAAGTTATACAACAACACCATTTGTAAGAAATATATTACTTGATGTAATCAATATAATGGATATTCCAAAACAAGAAAACCAAGTAGAAAAAGAATACGAATGGAATGATAAAAAATACATACAAGTTCCTAGCGTTTTAGGGAAAACTAAAAAAGAAGCAAAAAGCATTCTAAAAGATTTTAATATAGATTTTGTAGGAGATGGAGATATAGTAAAAGAACAATCGGTAAAAGAAGGTGAAAGATACTATATTGGAGGAACAATTAGATTATTAGTAGAGTAGTGTAAACAAATGTAAACAACAAGAAATAAATATTTAGAAACAAGACAAAGTGTAGTATAATATCTTTAGTTTAGAGGTGAAAACTATGTTATTATTAACAAAAGTAGTAATGGCCTTAATGGCTAGCTTTTTAGCAGCAGTTATATTAGGACTTATTATAATTCCTGTTTTAAAGAAAATAAATTTTGGTCAGAAAATAAGTAGCTATGTAGGACTTACTCATAGAAAAAAAGAAGGAACTCCTACAATGGGTGGTTTAATATTTATAATACCAACAATACTTACTGTATTTTTCCTAGTTATAACAGATAAAATAGAATTTTCATATAATTTAGGAATATGCTTAATAGTATTTGTAATGTATGCCTTTATAGGTTTTCTAGATGATTATTTAAGTATTAAACATAAAAAGAATGAAGGACTTACAGTATCACAAAAATTCTTTCTTCAAGTAGTAGTAGCTTTAATATTCTTTGCTATTTATATGAGATATAATGGAAACACAAATTTCACAGTAACAACATTAGGAATAGATTTAGACCTAGGTTGGGGATATGGAATACTTATATTACTATTATTAGTAGGATTTTCAAATGCAGTTAACCTAACTGATGGATTGGATGGATTATCAGGTGGTCTTTCTACAATAGCGTTAATCGCATTTGCTCTTATATCACTATTCATAGGACTTGAAGATATGGGAATCTTTTGTGTAGTTCTAATAGGTTCGTTAGTAGGTTTCCTAATGTTTAATGCATATCCAGCTAAAGTATTTATGGGTGATACAGGATCCCTTGCTTTAGGAGCAGTTTTAGCAACAGTTGCAATACTTACAAGAAGAGAAGTAACATTATTTCTAGTATGTTTTGTATTTGTAATAGAAACATTATCAGTAATATTACAAGTTATACATATAAAAAGAACAGGACATAAATTATTCTTAATGACACCACTTCATCATCATTTTGAAAAGAAAGGTTATGAAGAACCAGATATAGTAAAAGCATTCTGGCTTGCAGGAATGCTATGTAGTTTCTTAGGAATATTCTTTGCTCTATGGATTTAAACTAGTATTTTTTACTAGTTTTTTTAATATAATTTATTGGTGATAACATTTGACTAAAAAATATAGAACTATGCTTATATTATCAGTCATAACAATAGTTATATTTGGAATTATAATGATATATTCATCATCATATATATGGGCAGAATATAAATTTAATGATAGTCTAAAGTATGTAAAACAACAATTTCTTTTTGCGATTATTGGAATAATTATAATGATTATAATATCAAAAATAGACTATAAAATATATTATAAAAAAGCAAACTTGATATTAATTACTTGTATTATTTTATTAATATTAGTTATAATACCAGGAATCGGTGTCGTAAGGAATGGTTCTCGTAGTTGGTTTGGAATAGCGTCATTTGGAATTCAACCAAGTGAACTTGCTAAATTAGGAATAATAATATTTACATCCAAATATTTATCAAAAAATATAAAAGCATATAAAAATTTAAAAACAGGTATAATACCAATACTAACAGTAGTCTTATTAATATTTGGACTTATTATGTTACAACCAGACTTTGGAACCGGATTTATCCTAGTAATGAGTATTATAGCCTTATTATTTATAAGTGGAGCTAATATGAAATATTTCTATTATTTAATTGCAATAGGAATGGTTGGTGCAGTTCTTCTTATTATAATAGCACCTTATAGAATGCAAAGAATAACATCATTTCTAAATCCTTGGAAAGATCCATTAGGAACAGGATTTCAAATGATTCAAAGTCTATATGCTATAGGGCCTGGTGGTCTATTAGGACTAGGATTTACCAATTCAATTCAAAAACATTTTTATTTACCAGAACCACAAACAGACTTTATATTTTCTATAATATGTGAGGAATTTGGAGTAGTAGGAGCTCTTATTGTTGTAACACTTTTCTTCTCTATAGCATATAGTTCCATAAAACTAGCTCTTAATGAAACAGATTTATTTAAAAAATATATGATATTTGGTATTTCTTTTCAAATAATATTTCAAGCTATATTAAATCTTTCAGTAGTAGTGGGATTAATACCTGTAACAGGAGTAACACTTCCATTTATATCTTATGGAGGATCAAGCTTATTAATAAGCTTATCATCAATAGGAATAATACTAAGTCTTACAAAGAAAAAATAAAATTAAAAAAGTCAAAAAAAGAAATAGAAAAAATCTATTTCTTTTATATTTTTTTTATTTTATATCTTGAAATTAAAAAATTACAAGAGTATAATGTATAGCATACTATGTATTTTAAGGAGAATAATATGGAAGATAAGCCAATAGGATTTTATATTAAATCTATAAATAATATATTAGATAAAAGATTTAATGATTTGCTTACAAAATATGATATAACAAAGACACAAGCAGACATAGTTATGTATATTTTATGTGAAAATAGAAAAAATAAAATAGTTACGCAAAGAGATATAGAAAAAACATTTTCTTTATCAAATCCAACTATAACAGGAATCTTAAATCGTTTAGAAGAAAAAAATTATATAAAAAGAGAAAAGTCAATGAAAGACTCAAGAAGTAAAAATATAATAATAACAGAAAATTTTAAAAATATTGAAAATGATTTATTAAATACTATAAATAAAAAAAGAGAAGCTTTATTAAATGAAATGACTAAAGAAGAAATAGAAACTTCTATAAGACTTTTGAATAAAATTTATAGTAATTTACTTAAGGAGGAATTATAATGTTTAAATTATTTAAAAACTTTAACAAAAAAGATTGGTTATTAATAACAATATGTGTAATACTTGTAGCTTTTCAAGTATGGTTAGATTTAAAACTACCAGATTATATGAAAGAAATAACAGTATTAGTTCAAACAGAAGGAAGTAAAATGTCTGATATTCTAATGCAAGGTGCATATATGCTTTTATGTGCATTTGGAAGTTTATTATCAGCTGTAGTAGTAGGATATTTAGCATCCCTTATATCAGCAACATTTTCAAAGAATATAAGAGAAAAAATATTTAATAAAGTAGAAGCTTTTGGAATGGAAGAAATAAAAAAATTCTCAACCAGTAGCTTAATAACTAGAACAACTAATGATATTACTAATATTCAAATGCTTATTTCTATGGGATTACAAATGATTATAAAAGCTCCTATAATGGTAATATGGGCAATACTAAAAATACTAAATAAAAACTTTACCTGGACAATGATAACTGGAGGAGCAGTAATAGTATTAATAGTAACAGTTGTAACTCTTATGTTAATTGTATTACCTAAATTTAAATTAGTTCAAAAACTAATAGATAATATAAATAATCTAACTAGAGAAAACCTAACAGGAATAAGAATAGTAAGAGCATTTAATGCTGAAAAATATCAAGAAGATAAATTTGAAGAAGGAAATGATACTTTAACAAAAACACAAATGTTTAATCAAAGAATGATGTCTATAATGTCTCCAATAATATATTTAGTTATGAATATGTTAACACTTGCAATTTATTTTGCAGGAGCAAAACTTATAAATAATGCCTTAATGGCAGATAAAATATCTTTATTTAGTGACATGGTAGTATTCTCATCATATGCAATGCAAGTAATAATGGCTTTCTTAATGTTAGCAATGATCTTTATTATGTATCCAAGAGCAGCAGTATCAGCTAATAGAATTAATGAAGTTTTAGATACAGAAGAAAAAATAAAAGAGGGTAACTTTAAAGAAGAAACAAAAGAAAAAGGAACAGTAGAATTTAAAAATGTTTCATTTAAATATCCAGATAGCGAAGAATATGTTTTATATGATATATCATTTAAAGCAAAACAAGGTGAAACTATAGCATTCATAGGATCAACAGGATCTGGTAAATCAACATTAATAAATCTAATACCAAGATTTTATGATGTAACAGAAGGACAAGTTTTAGTAGATAATGTAGATGTAAAAGATTATAAACTTGATTTACTACACGATAAAATAGGTTATGTTTCTCAAAAAGCAGTAATGTTTGATGGAAGTATTAATTATAATGTTTCATATGGAAAAAGTAGTAAAAAAATAACAAAAGAAAAAATAAAAGAAGCAGTAGATGTAGCAGAAGCTAAAGAATTTGTAGAACAAATGGATAAAAAATATGAATCAAATATAGCAAGTGGTGGAACAAACGTATCAGGAGGACAAAAACAAAGATTATCAATTGCACGTGCTATAGCAAAATCTCCTGAAATATATATATTTGATGATTCATTTTCAGCATTAGATTATAAAACAGATTATACTTTAAGAAAAAACTTAAAAAAATATACAAAAAATGCAACTTGTCTAATCGTAGCACAAAGAATAGGAACAATTATGAATGCTGATAAAATATTAGTTTTAGATGAAGGAAAACTAGTAGGGGTAGGAA
>CAKORS010000005.1 GCA_934101605.1 uncultured Bacilli bacterium | reverse complement strand
TAGTAGTATATGCTTGACACACACAGATATATGGAATGGAAACGTCCTAATAAATAATAAAAAATTAGTTGGAATAATAGATTTTGCAGATTTATATTTTTGTGATTATTTAATGACATTTTACTTTCATCCTATAGATTCTGAAACCAGTAAAGATTTCCTAAAAGGATTTAATAAACAAACTTTAACAAAAGATGAAAATATAAGAATTGAAATTTATAAAATGTATACAATACTTAAAATGATCGTAGATTGTAAACTAAAAGAATACGGAAAATTTCCATGGATGTATGAAAAATTCGATAGTATTTATAAAAGAGTAAGAAAATTATAGTTAACTATAGCATAACTTATGGTATGATAAAAAAGAAAGGAGAAGACTTTATGAAGGAATATAAACAATTTGGAACATATGGAATAATAATTGAAAATGAAAAAATATTATTAATAAAAAAATATGGAGGCCCATACAATGGACTATTAGATTTACCTGGGGGAACAATAGAATTTTGTGAAAGACCAGAAGAAACATTAAAAAGAGAATTAAAAGAAGAAGTAGGAATAGATGTTACAAAATATGAATTGTTTGACGCAGATTCAGTAGCGTTTACTTGGGACTACAAAGAAGACGAACAAGTAAAAGTTCATCATACAGGCATATTCTTTAAAGTGTATGAATATGAAAATGAAATAAAAAAAGAAGTAGAAATAGATAAAGCAAACGATGACTCTTTAGGAGCTGAGTTTGTTGATATAAAAGAATTAACTAAAGATAAGCTATCTAAAATAGCAATATTAGAATTAGAAAAATTAGGATACAATCTAAAGTAATATAATAAATAAAAAAACTACCAAACTTAGTAGCTTATTGTAAATCAACTCTTTTATTACTTTGAATTGGCCGTTCTATAAATAATTCTAAAGGTTCTATATTAAAAACTTTTGCAATATGATCTACATAATCAGTAGAAATATTTCTTTTTTAGTTTTCCGTTTCAGAAACATATTGAGGACTTGATTTTAGTTTAAAAGCAAATTTCTCTTGTGACCAATTATTTTTTAATCTCCAATATGTAATGTTATTAGAGATCAATAATCTTGTTTCATTTTTCAAAGACAGATCACCATACTTTCATTTGTTATTTTATATTGTTTGCATTTTTTCAACCATCATACTATAATATGAAGAAGATGCTTGTATAAATAGGCAAGTATACTACTTAAAATGGGGTTTATGATACGGATGAAAATAATCCAAAGGATTCAAAAATACTAATTTTTTATCAATTAATTTTTTTAAGTTTATTTATATTATTGGGAATAAAATTATATCCATACTCCATATTCGTATTATTAATTGGAATAATAATTTTTATCTTTCCAATAAAAGAATTAATTATCCTAATAAGGAATAAATAGTTCTTATTTTAAAAATTCTTAATATAATTTAGTGTATTAAGAAAGGATGATAAATATATGGAAACACTTAAAGTTTCATCAAAGTCAAATCCCAATTCAGTAGCGGGAGCACTTACTAATGTATTTCGTGAAAAAGGAACTGTAGAAATACAAGCAATAGGGGCAGGAGCTCTAAATCAAGCAATTAAAGCAATTGCTATTGCAAGAGGTTTTGTAGCACCATCTGGTAAAAACTTAGTATGTATACCAGCTTTTGCAGATATCTCTATCGAAGGAGAAGAAAAAACAGCTATAAAACTTATTATAGAATCTAAATAATGTTAATAATCACTTACTAAATGAATAATATTTAGTAGGTGATTTTTTATGTCGAAAGAAAGTTTTAAATCATTTGTAAGAACAAAACCTGAATTAATAGACTTTGTTAGAAAAAAAGAAATGAGCTGGCAAGAATTTTATAATATTTATGAACTATATGGAGAAAATAGTAGTATTTGGGATAAATATACAAAAGAAGAGGCTGTTGCAACAGGTGCATTCTCTCTAAAAAATTTTATTAATTCATTAAGTAACGTTGATATGAACGAATTACAAAAAGGAATAGGATCTTTACAAAAAGGAATAGGTTATATTCAAGATATAGTATCTAAAAAAGATACCCCTAATGTTAATGTATCATCATATGAACCAAGACCCATTCATAAACATTTTGAAGATTAATGAATATAGAAACCCAATTAAGAATAAAGAATAATCCTAATAATACTAAATTTTTAAGAGAAAACTCCTATTGGTATAAATATTTAAATAGAAGTAGATATTATATAAAAGATTTTGAAAATGCCATGAAAGAAAAATATAAATTAACAACTAAAGATAAAATGGAGAAGATTGTAGATAGCCTAGATACCATTTCAAAGGTTTTAGATATATTGAGTTAAATATATCTTTTTTTTATAAAATCTGTTATAATTTAATAGGTGATACTATGAAACTAAATAATAAAGGGTTTGCTACTATTACAATTATTTATAGCTTTGTTTTATTAATATCATTAATAATGTTTATGATAATAAGTACATTAAAAACAGATTATGATAATGGTATAGAATATACTAACGATATTAATGAAACATTAGATGAATGTCTAAATAAAAAGGAATGCTAAATGAATAATAAAGCATTTACCCTAATAGAACTTTTGGCAGTAATAGCAATACTTGGTTTAATGTCTGTAATAATATCACCAAATGTTTATAAAAGTATAGATAACAACAAAAAAATGCAATATATAATTGACGCAAAAGAAATGATAAAAAAGGCAAAACATAGATTTAGATTAAAAAAATATGAAGACTTATTTATAAAAAATAATAACTGTTATGAAATATCTATGAAAGATTTAGGATATGAAAATAAAAAAACAAAAGATAATACATATTATGATACTGTAAACAGTAAGGTTAAGATTTGTTATGAAGATGAATCCTATACATATTATGTCAAAACAATTTCAAAAAGAGGAGTTTATAACAACGGGTATGTAATGGAAAGTGAATTATCTATAAAAAACATTAATGAAATTAATTATTGATATTTACAAAATATTTAAAAAATGATAATATTAAATTGATATTAGGAGGATTATTTATGAAGAAACTAAATAATAAAGCATTTACTTTAATAGAACTTTTGGCAGTAATAGTAATATTGGCTCTTTTAGTAGCAGTAGCGGTTCCAAGTGTAACAAAATATCTACAAACAGCAAGAAAGGGAGTATTCTCAGTTAATGCTAATACAGCAATAGAAGCAGTAAAAGATGATGTAGGATATTCAGCAATAACTACTGATAAAATATATAGTTTAAGTGATATAAATGCACTATTAGATACTAAATTAACTCAAAGTCCATTTGGTATTAATTATATGGATTCATCATTTGTAAAAGTAACATTTGATGAAAATGGAAATCCTAATTATTCAATCTGCCTATTAGATATCCAAGGAAATGGATTCTATGATAATACAACAAAATCTATTGATAGTAATGAAGTAAAAGATGACAATGTAAAACTTGGCTTAACTGGCGTTAGTTGTAATTAATAAACTATTAAAAGACTCAAAATTTTGAGTCTTTTTTACATTGTTTCATGTAAAAATAATAAAATTTATTGTAAAAAATTCATTAATAGTGTATAAATAATATAGATAGTAACTAAGGAGGGTATATGACTAAAGATAATAAAACAAAAATACTAATTATGCTTGTATTGATAGTGTTAGCTACAGGAATAACTATAGTCTTTGCAACATTTAGTTCATCACTCAATATAAGTTCTATAAAAGGAACAGCGCAACAAGGAGACAGTGATGTAAACTTTCAGAATAAAGTAACATTTCAAAACGATGCCAAATGTACAACAACAGGAGATGCCTATGTAACAAGTGCAGGAACTGCAACAGGTTCATCTTGGAGTGGAATAGACATAACAGCAAAAACTCCTGGAGACACTATAACTTGTACTGCAACTATTAAAAATAGCAGTAATTATACAGCTTATCTGACTAACTTATCAACAACTAACGATAAGGGTGTATTATGCTCATCAAAAGGAGCAACAACAGCTTCAGCAGCAACAACAGCATGTAGGTATATTGTTGGTCATTTAAGAATTTTAAGTGGAGATATAGCTCTTAGAAATAACGGATCAGATTTAAACAGTGCTTCTGGAAGCCTTGAACCTAATAAAACAACCGTGGCAACTTTTAGTATTACCGTCTCAAACTCATTAACTTTACCTGATGATGATATTGTAGTAAGTATTGCTGATATGACAGCAACTTTTAGCACAGTATCAAATTAATTAAGAGTAAAAACTCTTTTTTTTTATTCGTTTATTTAGTATAATTTACTTAGGTGATAATATGCTTATAATTGGATCTCACGTATCATATAAAAAAAATACTCAACTATTAGGAAGTTTAGAAGAAGCGTTAAGTTATAACGCCAATACGTTCATGTTTTATACAGGAGCACCACAAAATACTCTAAGAAATGATATTGATGACAATATAACATTTAAAGCTTTAGAAAAAATGAAAGAAAATGGTATAAATAGAAATGACGTTATAGTTCATGCTCCATATATAATAAATTTAGCTAATAAAGAAAAACAAGAATTTTCAATTAAATTTTTAATTGAAGAATGCGGAAGATGTGAAAGTTTATTTATGGACAAACTAGTTTTACATCCTGGATCTCACGTAGGGTATGGAATAGAACAAGGTATAGAAAATATAGCAGATTCTTTAAATGAAGTGTTAAAACATACAACTACTACAATTCTACTTGAGACAATGGCAGGAAAAGGTAGTGAAGTAGGAAGCAAATTAGAAGAAATAAAAGAAATAATAGAAAAGATAAATGAAAAAGATAAAATAGGAATATGTCTAGATACTTGTCATTTACAAGATGCAGGATATGATATAGAAAACTTTGATGAATTTTTATCATATTTAGATAAATTAGATTTATTCAAATATGTCAAATGCATTCATATTAATGACAGTAAAAATCCCAAAGCTTCTCATAAAGACAGACATGAAAACTTTGGGTATGGAACAATAGGTTTCGAAACACTATTAAACATTGTATATAATAAAAGACTAGAAAATATACCCAAAATACTAGAAACTCCTTATATTGATGGGAAACCACCATATAAAGAAGAAATAGAAATGATTAGAAATAAAAAATTTAATGATAAATTAAAAAATTAATTTATCATTTTTTTATACTCATAATAAAGTTCAACACACTTATTATAAACATCAGGACTAACCTTATTTTTTATTTCCATAAATAGATTATCAGGATTACCTTTATAAAACAATTGCCAATAATTCTTAATATAATAAAAAATAACTTTAGCATCATTCTCATTTATATTAACACCATTCTTATTAGCAAATTTATAGATATCTTCCAAAGATAATTTATTATTAACATAATTATTAATTAAAAAATCATACATACAATTCTCCTTTTTTTAATAATATGTAATTTTTTATAAAAAATGATACAAAATAATAATATGGAAAAGAAAAAAATAAAAAACAACTCAAATAAAAGATTAAAATTATTAAGTATATTTTTAATAATTTCTTTTTTAATTATCATAACAAGATTAGTATTTATAAATATATATCTAAGTAAACATTACAAAATATTAGAAAAAAATAAAACAAGTAATATAGTGTATGGATCATCATCTCCAAGAGGAAGAATTTATGATAGAAATATGAATCTTCTTGTAGATAATATATCTGTAAAAAGTATTTATTATAGCAAACCAACAAGTATATCAACAGAAAAAGAAATAGAAATAGCATATCTTGCAAGTAAACACATAAATCTTGATTACAAAGATTTAACAGAAAGAAATCTAAAAGAATTCTTTTTAGTAACCCATAGTGAAGAATCAAACAATAAAATTACTGATCAAGAATATAAAGATTTAGAAAATAGAAAACTAACAGAAAATGATATTTATAATTTAAAAATAGAAAGAATCACAAATGAAGATTTAAGTGTCTTTAAAGAAGAAGATAAAAAATGTGCTTATTTATACTATTTAATGAACAAAGGATATTCTTACGAAGAAAAACTAATAAAAGAAAATGTAACAGATGAAGAATACGCTTATTTTGGAGAAAATACTAACGAACTAAAAGGATTTAATACAAAGTTAACTTGGAAAAGAGTTTATCTATATAAGAATACACTTAAATCAATATTAGGTAGTATTAATGAAATTCCAAAAGAAGAAAAAGATTATTATTTAGAAAAAGGTTACACATTATCAGATACAGTAGGAGTATCAGGAATAGAAAAACAATATGAAGAAATACTAAAAGGAGAAAAAGATGAATACAAAGTAACTGAAAATAATGAATTAAAGCTATATAAAAAAGGTAAAAAAGGCAATGATATAGTCCTTAGTATAGATATTAACTTACAACAAGATATAGAAAATATATTAAAAGAAGAATTAAGAACAACTAAAAATGAAGCAAATACAGAGTTTTACAATAGAAGTTTTGTAGTTATAACAAATCCTAAAACAGGAGAAATAATATCATTGGCAGGAAAGCAAATATTATATGATGATACAAAAAAAGATTATGAATATTATGATTTTGATGAAGGAACAATAATATCAACTGTAACTCCAGGATCTGTGGTAAAGGGTGCATCAATAACAGTAGGATATAATACAAAAGTAATAGATATAGGAACAGTTATGTATGACAGCTGTATCAAATTTTTAAATATGCCAGAAAAATGTTCTTGGAGCAATCTTGGAACAATAAATGATCTTGATGCCTTAAAATGGTCTAGCAACGTATATCAATACAAAATAGCTATGTTAGTAGGTGGATTTGACTACGCTTATAATAAAGAATTAAAAGTTGATTTAAAAGCATTTGATACATATAGAAAAACATTTTATCAATATGGTTTAGGTTCCTCAACAGGAATTGATTATCCAAAAGAAGATACAGGATACAAAGGAGGTTCATACGCAGGAGATTTATTAGTAAACTACGCGATAGGTCAATATGATACATATACTCCAATTCAATTAGCTCAGTATGTTTCAACAATAGCAAACGATGGTAATAGACAAAAACTGCACTTTTTAAAAAGTGTTTTGAATGAAGAAAAAGAAGTAATTTATGAATATAAGCCCATAACCTTAAATAAAGTTAAAACTGAAGATAAGTATATAAAAAGGATTCAACAAGGATTTCATTTAGTTATGCAAGGAGGAACAGGAGTAAATTTTATTAGTAATAAATACGATCCTGCTGGTAAGACCGGAACAAGTGAATCATTTGTAGACATAGATGAAGATGGAGTAGTAGATAATGAAACAATAAGTAATAATTTTGTAGGATATGCACCATTTAATAATCCTACAATGGCAATATCTGTATCATCACCAGATGTTCAAAATCCCAATAGAGGAGAATATAAATCAGATGTAAATTATAGAATTTCCAAAAGAAGTTCTGAAGCGTATTTTAATCATTATAACTTAGATGGCAGTAAAAAAAGTTAATATTTATTAAAAATGTTTGCAATTTACGAAAATTTTGATATAATACATATGGAAATGAGGAGGGATACCATGGCAAAAATAGGTAATAGACAACAAAAAACACTTACTTGTACAGTTTGTAAAGAACAAAATTATCGTACAGAAAAAAATATTAAAAATACAACAGAGCGTTTAGAATTAAAAAAATATTGTCCTAAATGTAAAAAGCATACAGCTCATAAAGAAGAAAAATAGTAAGCAGGTGATTAGATGATAAATGTAAATGATTTTAAAACTGGAATGACAATTAAATATGAAGGCAACTTATATACAGTAATAGAATTTCAACATGTAAAACCAGGAAAAGGTGCAGCATTCGTAAAAACAAAATTAAAAAATTTAAGAACTGGTTCTACAATAGAAATAACTTTCAATTCATCAGTAAAAGTTGAACCTGCAAGAATTGAGAAAAAGCCAATGCAATTCTTATATTCAACTGGTGATGATTACACATTTATGAATATGAATGATTATAGTCAAGTTGAACTTAATAAATCACTTTTAGGAGACGATGTAAAATTCTTAAAAGAAAATTTAGATGTAGACATTGCTTTTTATGAAGGAGAAATGTTAGGATTATACCTTCCTGATAAAATCGAAATGGTTGTAACACATACAGAACCAGGAGTAAAGGGAAATACAACATCAAGTGCTATGAAAGATGCAGAACTTGAAACAGGTTATACAATCAAAGTTCCTTTATTTGTAAATGAAGGTGAAAGTGTTATAATTTCTACTAAAGATGGAAAATATGTATCAAGAGCTTAAGGCTCTTTTTTTGTTATAATAAAAAATATTAAACATATATTGTCTTAGGGAGGATATTTATGATTAATAAAAAAGGACTATGGTTTTTAGCACTTTTTAGTTTAATTTTAGTACTTGGTGTTTATTATATAACCATGCCAGATGAAGTATTTGAAAAAACAAATGATGTTGCAACAGTATCTAAAGAAGAAAAAGAAACTACAAAACAAAATGATACAACAGAAGAACTAACAACAATAGAAATGTTAAAACAAGAACTTATAGATGAAAGACAAAAAGAAATAGATGTTTTAGAAGAAAAAATAAGCTCTACTAAAACTACAAAAGAAGAAAAAAATCAAGCTTATGAAAATATAAAAACAATTAATAATAATAAAAGTTTGGAAAGTTCTTTAGAGGAGAAAATAAAAAACAAATTAGAATTAGAATCATTTGTAAAAAAAGATAATAACGAAGTAACTGTAATTATATCTAAAAAAGATCATAACACAGAACTTGCAAGTCAAATAATGAAATTAGTAGAAGAAGATTTTGATAATCAGATATCTGTTGCGGTAAAATTTCAATCTTAATTTAAAATAGGCTTTTCTTTATCACAAAAACAAAATAAGTTCATAAAATAATATGAATAATATAAAACCACCCGATTCTCGAAAGTGAGGGGAAAGTCTTGAAAAAGTCAATATTAACAAAAAGGGAAAAAGAAGTATTTGAGTTATTAGTAAAAAATAAAAGTACTAAAGATATAGCGGATATTTTACAAATAAGCGAAAAAACAGTAAGGAATCACATATCCAATGCTATGCAAAAACTTGGTGTAAAAGGAAGAGCAGGAGCAGTAGTAGAACTTTTAAAATTAAATGAAATATCTTTATAGCATGTGCTAAAAGCACATGCTTTTTCATATAATTAAGTGGTGATATCATGCTTAAGAAAAAAGCAATAAAAAGAATAGTAGTTACTACAATAGCATTATTAGTAGTGTTGGTGGTATATTCAATAAATAAAACTGACACAGTTATCTATGATGATGCTTATTATATAAAAGAAAATGATATGCAGGAAATTTATACCATAACTAAAGATAATTTAGTTGCAAAAACATCAATTTATGTGAACAAAAATTTAGATATAGAAGAACAAGTTAGAAACGTATTAAGTTCTATGATAGAAGAAAATAATAAAAATTCTCTTTTGCCAGGATATTTTAAACCAATATTGCCAAAAAACACAAAAATATTAAGCGTTAAATTAAACGATGACATCATGACTATAGATTTTTCTAAAGAATTATTAAATATAACGGAAGAACAATCAGAAAAAATGATTGAATCAATAGTATATACAACAACGAATTTTGATAAAGTTTTAGGAGTATCAATTCTAGTAGAAGGAAAATCATTAAAATATGTTCCAAACACAAGTAAAGAACTTAATACTATTTTAGATAATAATTATGGAATAAATAAAGTATACAATATAACAAATAATAACAATGTAGAAAAAGTTGTTTTATATTATCTATCTGGAATTGATGATTTGTATATAACGCCAGTAACGGAATATATAAATACCAACAAAGAAAAATTGGAAGTAATAATAGATAAACTATCGAATAGTTATTCTTATAATAATTTAATATCTTATCTCAATAGCAGCACCAAACTTTTAGATTATGAAATTAACGAAAATGTTATTAATTTAAATTTTAATGAAAATATATATGATAGTAAAGAGAAGAAAACGATAGATACAAATAGTTTAAATAGCATAATTTATTCGATATTTGACAATTATAAAGTAGATAAAACAAATATTTTTGTTAATAATAACAAAATTTTAGAAAAATATAGAAAAGATATTGAAAATTAAAAAAAAATATTGTATAATTAAAAAGCACTGAAAGAAAAGTGCTAAGTGTCCTAGTAGCTCAGCTGGATAGAGCAATGCCCTTCTAAGGCATCGGTCGGGCGTTCGAATCGCTCCTGGGACACCACTTCGGGAAGTGGCTCAACTTGGCAGAGCGCGTGGTTTGGGACCATGAGGTTGCAGGTTCAAATCCTGTCTTCCCGACCAGTATGTAATTAAAGGACTTGATACAAGTTCTTTTTTGTTTGACCTCATGGCCTCAAACCTATTAATAATACCAAGAAAAAAGACTTAGCACTTTTCGTATAAAAATGATAAATCTTTTTCTTTTACTTCAAAACTAGTTCCGTGATCATGAATTTGGCCAATACGTTTTCCACTTGTAAATACACTTATCTTAAATGTTACTCTAATAATACCTTTTTCTATTGCTTTGATAAAATAATCAAACCTTTTTAGTTTATAAAAGGATAGTTCTATATACTTATAAAATGTTTCACCCTTATGAGTATTTCTTAAAGCTCCAAAAAGGGCTAGATTCTTAACTTTTCTTTCTAACTTTTCCTTTAATAAGTCAAATGACCAATAAACTTTATCCTCAATTAAGTTACCTTTCAAGTCATAAACCTCTAAAAATAATTTTTGCTTAATTCTATCAACCTTTAATTTGAAATAGTAAAAAATTCCCACTTTAGTTTTTTGAATACTAGAAATAGAAGCTACTAAGACCTTGTAATTTTTATTATCACAATATCTATAACCATATAAATCTTTTAATCTTTCTGTTCCTTTGAAATATGGTCCTTCAACCGCACAGTTAAAAAGAGTGATATATGATCTGCTTAAAACATTTTTGGCCTTCAACTCAAAAATCCCTAAGTCTGGTATCTCAAAACTGTTTTGTGGTATATTTAATAATTTTTCAAGCGTCATACCTATACCGCCATATCCTTTGTATACACTTTTTATCCAACCAATCTCTTTAATTCTTTCAAATTCTTTTTCTAATTCTTCTTTCATTTTTTTTCACCTCAAAAGTATTATTATTAAAACATGAAAAAAATCCTAACTTTTTACATAAAAAAAGAATAATTATTGAAATAATTATCCTTTAACTAAAATTCTTAGTGTTTTCTACTTAATTTTTTGTATTCTTCTAAATTAAATCCATATTTTAAAGCGATATTTTTAATTTGAGTTTCATTTGCTTTTTAAAGTTTTCTCGATTAATAAAAAAGATGAAGAACCATTAGAAATTGCCACAGTGCCTAAATAATTAATCAAATCATATTTTAATCTTTCAATATCCAAATCCATAACTATACCTTACACAATATTATACCATATATAAGGAATTTACATAAAAAATATTAGATGTTATACTAAATATGTGATGAATATGAAAAATAAAATAATAAGTCTATTAACTCTATTAATACTTTGCCTAGTTGGTTGTAGCAAAAATGAAAGAATAGAGCAAACTTTAACATGTGAAAGTATAAATGATAATAAAACAGATATAATGAAACTCACATTTGATAAACAAAATACAATAAAACATGTAACAGTAACATATAAAGAAGATATGACAAATTATGATAAAATAAAAAAAGAATCTATTTTAGACATGTATAAAGCATTAGAAGAAAATGAGTATAATATTAAAACAAATGTTAGTTTAAATGATAACGTATTAATACATACATATGAATATAACATAAAAGATATAGAAAATGATAAATTATATGAAGATGGTTTTATAGATAACAATCATAAGGTTTATACAAAAAAAGAATTTGAAAAAATAATGAAGAAAAACAATTTCAGTTGTAAGTAGGTGAATAAAATGCTTGAAGAGATAAAAAATAACATGAATAAAGATTATTTATATGGAGAAAATGCTTGTAAAAATAAAGAAGGTTATAGATTAAAAGAAGAACCAAGTGACATAAGGCCATGTTTTTCAAGAGATGCCGATAGAATTATATATTCGTTATCTTATTCTAGATATTTAGATAAGACACAAGTTTTTAGTATGTTACACAATGATCATATAAGTAAAAGAATAACTCACGTTAATATGGTAAGTAAAATAGCAAGAACAATAGGAAGAGCTTTAAATTTAAATGAAGATTTAATTGAAGCAGCCTCCCTAGGACATGATTTAGGACATGTTCCATTTGGCCATGTTGGAGAAAAAATACTAAGTGATATAAGCATAAAAAACAATGAAGGATATTTTAATCATAATATTCAAAGTGTTAGAAATTTGATGTTTTTAGAAAATAACTGTAAAGGCTGCAATATAACTGTTCAAGTATTAGATGCAATAATGTGTCATAATGGGGAATTTATTAATAGAAAATTAATACCTAGAAAAAAGACACAAGAGGAATTTTTAGAAGAATATAAAAAATCATATAAAGAAAAAGATATCTGTAAAACATTTAGGCCAATGACTCTAGAAGGGTGTGTTGTTAGAATAAGCGATGTTATAGGATACATTGGTAGGGATATTGAAGATGCAATAAGAATTGGCATGATAAAAGAAAATGAAATACCAAAAGAAATAACAGATGTCCTAGGAAAAGATAATAGGACAATAGTAAATACACTAGTCATGGACATAATTAATAACAGTTTTAATAAAAACTGCATAGAAATGTCTAAAGAAGTGTCAAATGCACTCATTAAATTAAAGGATTTTAATTATGAAAATATTTATAAAAAGGCAAATACTAAAGAGCAAATAAAAGAGTATGAAAAAATGTTCAATGAATTGTTTAATTATTACAAAAATGATATTGAAACAAATAAAAACAAATCCAGTATATATAAAATATTCTTAAAATATGCAGAAACCGATTACATAAAGAATAATTCTAAATCAAGAATAGTAATTGATTATATATCAGGAATGACAGATGATTTCTTCATAAAAGAATATAAAAGCATTCAAAAATAACAAATAATTTAATATATTTATATAGACAATAAAAAAATATTGTGTTATAATTTTATCTGTTACAAAAAGCAATCCGCTAATTATAATTATGATTGTAAAAAAAGAAAAGGAGTGATATCGATGGCAAATTTGGTAGATAAAGTTAATTCTAAACAAATTAGAAATGATATTCCTGAATTTAGAGTTGGAGATACTGTAAGATGTGACGTTAAAATCATCGAAGGTAAAAAAGAAAGAATCCAAGCTTACGAAGGAGTAGTCATTGCCCGTAAAGGATCAGGAGTTACTGAAACTTTTACAGTTAGAAAAGAGTCTTATGGAGTAGGTGTAGAAAGAATATTTAAAGTTCATTCACCAAAACTTGCAAAGATAACAGTAGTAAGACATGGTAAGGTTAGACGTGCTAAACTTAATTTCTTAAAGAATTATGTCGGCCAATACAGAATTAAAGAAAAAGGACAAAAATAAGGGCTAACCTTATTTTTTTCTTAGGAGATAAATATGAATAAAAAAGTATTAAAAGAAATATTATCTTATGTAATTATAATAGTAATTGTAATCTTAATAAGAACATTTTTAGTAACACCAGTTAAGGTAAACGGAAATAGCATGGATCCAACACTAAAACATGGAGAAATAATGATTTTAAATAAGATTAAGTATAAAACAACTAAGATAAAACGTTTTGATATAGTAGTAATAAAATATAATGATGAATTACTAATAAAAAGAGTCATAGGTTTACCAGGAGATAAAATTGAATTTAAAGATAACACATTATATGTAAATGATGAAAAAGTAAAAGAAAATTTTAAACATGATAAAACAGAAGATTTCTCTTTATCATCATTAGAGTATGAATTTGTGCCAAATGGAAAATATTTTGTTATGGGAGATAACAGAGATGATTCACTTGATAGTAGGATATTTGGACCAGTAGAAAAAGAAAGAATCTTAGGAAGTGCCAATTTAGTTTTATTTCCATTTACTAAAATAGGAATTAAAAAATAAAAAATGATTATATAATATAGTAGGAGGAGTTATGAATTTTAAAATAGGGGATTATGTAGAACCTAAAGACGATATTTTAATCTCTGATGATATTATATATGAAGATTTATTTGGTTTTATTGAAGATATAAATGAAGATTTAGTAACAATTAGATCTATAGGTAGAAATAAAGAAAATATAATAAAAAAGGAATATATAGAAAAAGCAAATATTCCTGATATATTTAAGAAAAACGCAAGAATCAGAAAATAATTCTGGTTCTTTATTGTTATAAAAAACATTTAGTGTTATATTATGGGTAAGATTATTTGGAGGTAAATATTATGAAAAATAAAGATCATATAATATACACATATCTGCATAGAAAGGTAGTTATATTTTTAGCAAATAAATATGTGAAAGAAGATAGGAAAAATGTTTTAGAACAAATAATTTATCACGATATTGATAAATTATTCATGTATTTATTCTATAACAAAAAAGACGTGTCATCTTTTCATAGAAAAATGACATCTCATCATGAAAACGATATAGAAAAAACTTATATAGATTATATAGAAATGGTATTAGATTGGGAAAGTGCAAGGTATACAAAAGAAGATAAGCCGTTAAATGCTTATGATACATTATATAAATATTATCCTTCTATGGAAAAAGAAATTTTGCCAATATTAAAACTATTTAGTATTGATAAGCCAAATTTACCTATGGAAAAAGATGTAGTAGAATATGTAGAAACCATTAAAGATGTAAAATTAGAAGATATAAGAAATGAAATGATAGATTTTATAAAAAATTATTTTGATAAATATCAAAATACTACAAAGAGTAAACATCTATAAGGAGATAATATGAATAAAGAAGATATATACAACTATTTAAATAATAAAAATATAAAATATGACAAAATTAAAAAAACTTACTATAATAATATCTATATGCTTTATTATAATTCTAATAATTACCATAGTAACATGTGCAATTAATGCTAGTAGTTTTGCTTTTTGGCACACATGGGATTGGTTTAAAAACTAGTTTTATTAAACATAACTAAAGCAAGTGAATAATTGAAAGTCACTTGCTTTTATGTTAAAATAAAAATGAATTAAATCTTTTTTATACTAAATCAAAATAAAGATTAAAATAAGAGGTATTTATGAAAAGAAAAGTATTGATCATTTTATTTTCTTTAATAGTGTTTTTAACAATTACAGGATGCCATAAAAAGACAAATATAAACGTTGATTATTTTGATGTAGAAAAAAGAATAAATATAATAGTTGATAATGGACCACAAGCATCATCTAATCCATTTCAATACATCGAAGCAAGTAAAAATGTATATGATGAATTATTGCAACATCCAAAAGAAACGTTTGAGTATTCAGTAAAAGATTTAATAAAAACAAATGCAAGTAATGGATTGAAAAGTTATATAGAAGCATTATTATGCAAAGAGATAAATAAAAACTTTGAATATGATTTTGCAACTGCAAATGATTATTTAAACCACTACAAAGAGTTTTTATCAACAAACGATTTAAACTTTAATAAATATGATGAATATGCACAGAGTCTATTAAAATAGTTTTATAGATTAGTTAGATAAAGGAGAAGAAAAATGGAAAATAAAGTATGTCAAAGCTGTGGAATGCCTATAAATTCAAAAGAACAATTAGGGTTAAATAAAGACGGGAGTATTAACGAAGATTACTGTAAGTATTGCTATATGGACGGAGAGTTTATTGATAAAGTGACAATGAACGAATATATAGAAATGTGTTCTAAATATGGAAAACAGGCTAATATGACAAATGAAGAAATGAAAGAATACTGCACTAAATTATTTCCTACTTTAAAAAGATGGAAAAACAATTAATGATGATTGATTAAGTATATAATTATGGGGATTACTATTTATTTGATGATAATATATTTTGTATTATTTATCATAGATATAATTATATTTAAAAATTGCATAAATAACAAAAAATGGATACACTTTATAATAATTACTTTGATAATAATTATTAGTATAGCAATTTTAGCTTATTTATGGATTACATTACCAATGTAGTTTTTTGAAGAAGGAAGTGAAGAGATGAAAAAAGTATTATTTGCAACAGAAAATGAAAGTAAAGCAAAAAGATTTAAAAAGGGCCTTCTAGAAAAGGAGATTGAAATAATTACAATAAACGACATAGAAAAGAAGATAGATATTGAAGAAAATGGAAAAAATGCAATAGAAAATGCTATTATAAAGGCAAGAGCATATGCTAATATTTGTGATTATCCAGTTTTTGCCATGGATGATAATCTATATATAGATGATATACCTGAAGAAAAGCAACCAGGAATGTTCGTAAGAAGAGTAAACGGAAAAAGATTAAATGATGATGAAATGATAGAGTATTATTCTAAATTAGCACATCAATATGGAAATGATGGGAAATTAACTTGTAGATGGATTTATGGAATTGCAGTTATTAATAATGGATCTTTATCAACATACTCATTTAGTAAAGATGATTTTTATATAGTAGATAAGCCTTCTAATAAAATTAATCCAGGTTATCCTTTAAACACAATATCAGTAAATAAAAAATTAAATAAATATTTTACAGATATAACAGAAGAAGACAAAAAAGAAATAAAAGAAGACGAAAGTGATATTATAGATTTCCTCTATAAAAATTTAAGATAACTGAATTATAGTTTGAATTACAGAAAGGATATGAAATTTATGGATATGTATCAAAAAAGAAAAGTAAGACAAGAAAAGAAAAAAAATAGTAATAAAGAAGATTCTTCAAAAACAAATATTAACTGGTTGAGAACAATTTAGTCAAGACCACTCCTAAATCCTTATAAAATAAGGGAAAATCGAATAATAGATCTTACATGTTTTTGTTAAAACGTATTAAAAATTGTTGGAAAATAGTGAAAATAGAGTGATTTTAAGTAAAAATCGCTTAGGAATTGATATGGTGAGAACGGATAGTCAAGACCAAGTAAAAATAGGGGTGATAAAATATGAAATTAGTTACTTTTCAAACAATTGAAGCAGTTAATGATTTATTTAAAAAAGGTTATTTAGAATGTAATAAGAATAAAATAAATATAGAAAAAGCTGGTCCAACTTATAAATGGGTTATTAATAAAATGAATGAAAGAATACCTAATACAAATAATGTTGATTATCCTTTATGGTGTTGGGTAAAATGTTATAATGGAATATATCCACCTAAGAAAAAAGGAAAAAGAGTTGAAGGCTTTGATGTTAAAATAACATTTAATAAAAACGAAAAAGATGTTTTTATTACTGATTTTAGAAGATATTCTTTTCTTTTAAGTAATACATATATTCCAAATTCTTTAAAAGAAAAAGAGGAATTTGAAAAACTACTGGAAAAATATAATATAATTGAAGAAGAACTAAAAGCATATGTTAGACCTGACAAATATAAAAGTCATAGAACTGATAAAAAATATATTGATGTATGTAATAAAATAAAAAAAACTTTTGATAGATGCATTACTAAAAATAGTGATGTACTACAAGGATGTGTTTGGAGAATAAATCTTTATGAAGTTGAAAAAATAGAAATATTAAAAGATGATGGATATGTTTATGGTTCTTTAAATTACATCAGAAGTAATGGAAAAAGAATAGATTGGCAAAAAGATTATTATAAATTATTGAAATAAGGGAGTTGATCAAAATGAATGAAAATAAAACTAATATAAACTGGTATCCAGGCCATATGGCAAAAACAAAAAGATTAATAAGTGAAAATTTAAATTTAATAGATATAGTTTATGAAGTAATAGATGCAAGAATACCACGAAGCAGTAAAATAGAAGATATTGATTCCTTATTAAAAAATAAACCTAAAATATTAATAATGACAAAGTATGATCTATGTGATACGAAAGAAACGGATAAATTTATAAAATACTATGAATCTTTAGGATATAAAGTATTAAAATATAACTTAAATAGTAATGAATCATTAGATCAAATATTTACAACAAGTAAAGAACTATTAAAAGAAAAACTAATAAAAAAGCAAGGGAAGGGTTATAACTCTAATAAAATAAGAGCTTTAGTTGTAGGAATACCGAATGTAGGAAAATCAAGCTTAATTAATAAGATAGCTAAAAAGAATAAAGTAGTAGTAGGAAATAAACCAGGAGTAACAAAAAATATAGGATGGGTAAAAGCTACAAATGAAATAGAAATTATGGATTCACCGGGAATATTATGGCCTAAATTAGAACAAGGGACTACAGCATATAACCTTGCAGCAACAACAGCAATAAAAGAGGAAATATTACCACTTGATGATGTTTCTGTATATATAATTAAAACTCTATATAAATATTATCCTGAAATTCTAAAAGAACAATATGGTATAGATAATATAGATGACTTTATAGAAGTATTCGAAATAATAGGAAGAAAAAAAGGATTTTTATCTCGTGGTGGAATAGTAGATGATGATAAAGTCGTTCATTTAATAATTAATGATATAAAATCAGGAAAAATAAAAGGAATAACTTTCGATAGGATGTAACTATGACTGAAATAGAAAAAGAAAGAAATAAAAAAGAATTAGAAATTTGTTCCAAAGATAATTATTATTTTGAAAAAAAATTAATAGAAAAAGGAATTAAATATATTTGTGGAGTTGATGAAGTAGGACGTGGGCCATTAGTAGGACCAGTTGTTGCGGCAGCAGTAATACTACCTATAAATTTTAAACTAGAAGGTCTTACTGATTCCAAAAAACTAACTGAGAAAAAAAGAAATGAATTTAATGAAATCATAAAAGATAAAGCAATAGCATATTCCATAGCGGAAATAGATAATAAAACTATAGATGAAGTAAATATATATGAAGCTACTAAAATGGCTATGAAAAAAGCAATCCAAGGATTAGACATAAAACCAGAACATATCTTAATAGATGCAATGAAACTAGATTTAGATGTTCCAACAACTTCAATAATAAAAGGAGACTTTAAGTCAAGAACTATTGCAGCGGCATCTGTATTAGCTAAAGTATATAGAGATAACTTATTATATGAATTAGACAAAGAATATCCTGTATATAATTATAAAAGTAATAAAGGTTATCCGACTAAAGAACATATAGAAAAAATTAATAAATATGGAATAAATGAATATTATAGAAAATCATATTCACCTGTAAGAGATTATTTAAATAGTATAGATATAAATTAGTTTTTATGTCTATTTTTTTTTATAAAATAAAATAAATTATTTATTTGACATAGAACAAATTTTATTGTATATATTAAAAAGAGGTGATTACTTTGAAAAATTTAGTAATAGTGGAGTCCCCTAGTAAAAGTAAAACAATTGAAAAATATCTTGGTAATGATTATAAAGTTGTTTCATCAAAAGGACATATAAGAGATTTAACAACAAGTGGTAAATATGGCTTTGGAGTAGATGTAGATAATGGTTTTACCCCAAGTTATGAACCGATAAAAGGAAAGAAAAAAGTAATAACAGAATTAAAAAAAGATGCTAAATCTTCTAAAATGGTATATCTTGCATCCGATCCCGATAGAGAAGGAGAGGCAATAGCATGGCATCTTAAAGATGCTTTAGGATTAACAGATAAAGATTATGAAAGAGTGGTTTTTAATGAAATAACTAAAAATAAAGTAATAGATGCATTCTCTCATACTAGAAAGATAGATGATGATTTGGTTCATTCTCAAGAATCACGTAGAATATTAGATCGAATTATAGGATTTAGATTATCAAAACTAATGCAATCAAAAACAGGAGGAAAATCAGCAGGAAGAGTTCAAAGTGTAGCATTAAAACTAATCGTGGATAGAGAAGAAGAAATAAATAATTTTATACCAGAAGAATACTATACTATAACAGCAAAATTCAAAGATTTTGATGCAGAATTATATGCTTACAAACACAAAGAATATGAAATAAAAACAAGTAAAGAAAAAGACGAAGTATTAAATAAATTATCAAAAGATTTCACTATTGCAAATATAGATAAAAAAAGTAAAAATAAAAAGTCAAAAGCACCATTCACAACATCTACATTACAACAAACAGCATCAAATAAATTAGGGTTTTCAGGTAAAAAAACAATGACTATAGCTCAAAAACTTTATGAGGGAATAGATTTAGGAAAAGAAACAACAGGTCTTATAACTTACATGAGAACAGATTCCGTAAGACTAAGTGATGAATTTGTAGGAAAAACTTTTAATTATATAGAAAAAAATTATGGAAAAGAATATATAGGCTATACTAAACATCCTAAAACAAAAGAGAATGTTCAAGATGCTCATGAAGGTATCAGACCAACGGATATAAATAAAACACCTGAAAGTATAAAAGAACATTTAACAAACGATGAATACAAATTATATAAAATGATATATGTAAGAGCATTATCTTCACTAATGAGCGATGCAAAAACATTATCAACAACTATAATATTAGATAATAATGATTATAATTTTAAAGCAACAGGTTCTGTTTTAACATTTGATGGATACTTAAAAGTATATAAAGATTATGAAGATCAAATTGATAAGATTTTGCCTGATTTAGAAAATTATAAAGAAAATAAATTAACTGCAAATGAAATAGTTGATGAGCAGCACTTTACTAAGCCAAAACCAAGATATACAGAAGCAAAACTAATAAAAGAACTAGAAGAACTTGGAATTGGTAGACCATCAACCTATGTAAAAATAATAGATACATTAAAAGAAAGAGCATATATAGTTTTAGAAGATAAAAAATTTGTTCCAACAGAAATAGGAATACTAACAACAAAAAAACTTCAAGAATTCTTCTCAAACATTATTAACGTAAAATACACAGCGGACATGGAACACGATTTAGATCTTGTAGCAGAAGGAAAATTAGTTTGGAATGATATGTTAGATAAATTCTATAAAGAATTTGATCCAATTGTATTAAATGCATTTAAAAGCATGGAAAAAGAACCACCTAAAGAAACAGGAGAAACTTGCCCTGAATGTGGAAGTCCTTTAGTAATTAGAGAGGGAAGATATGGAGAATTTACAGCATGTTCTAATTATCCTAATTGTAAATACATAAAAAAAGAAGTGAAAGAACCACCTAAAGAGATAATAAAATGTCCTTCATGCAAAGAAGGTTCAATAATAGAAAGAAAAACTAAAAGAGGTAAAATTTTCTACGGTTGTAATAATTATCCTAAGTGTACATTTGCTTTATGGGATAAACCTATCAATGAAAAATGTCCTAATTGCGGTGAAATTTTAGTAGAAAAAAATGACAAAATCAAATGCAGTAAATGCGGTTATGAGAAATAGATGAACTATTTCTTTTTTTATCTATACAACTTTAAAAAATTATATTATAATTAATAATAGGATGTGATAGTAATGAAAAAAAGAGTAATTAGTGCAATAGTTATGTTAGCAATTGTAATACCATTATTAATAATCGGAGGTCTTGCATTTGAAATAGCAGTCTCAATTATTTCTGTGGGTTGTATTTATGAATTAATGAAAGCAAAAGAAAAAGAAAAGAAGATTCCAGTAGTAATTAAGGCTTTTGCCTATGTTTTTACTGGAGGTTTAGTATTTGTTTCAAGTTATTTTAATGACTTTAATGCAATGTTAGACTATAGAATGTTAAGTAGTTTATTCTTAGCATTTCTAATACCAGTAGTAATAATAAATGATAATGAAAAATATAATATTAATGACGCATTATATATGATTGGTGGGATAATTTTCTTATTAATAGCTTTAACAAGCTTTACAGTAGTAAGAGATCTATCTTTATCTAATTTCCTTTACTTAATGTTAATAACTATAATGACAGATACTTTTGCTTTATTCTCAGGAAAATTAATAGGAAAACATAAACTATGTGAAAAAATATCTCCAAATAAAACAATTGAAGGAGCAGTAGGAGGTTCCATAGCAGGAACAATTATAGCAACTTTATTTTATATGTTTGTTATAAATAATTCAGCTAATGTATTTTTAGTGATAATCATAACTTTATTATTAACAATAATTGGTCAAATAGGAGATTTACTATTCTCAAGTATAAAAAGATACTACAAGATAAAAGATTTTTCTAATCTTATTCCAGGACATGGAGGAATATTAGATAGAATAGATAGTTTAATATTTGTAGTATTAACTTATATATTATTATCAACTATATTATAGGAGGATTTGATGATAACAACATTAATTTTATTTATATTAATATTAGGTGTAACAGTATTAGTTCATGAATTTGGACACTTCTTATTTTCAAAAATATTTGGCGTTTGTGTATATGAGTTTTCAGTAGGAATGGGACCAACATTAATATCTATACCAAGTAAAAAGAGTGAGACAACATATTCAATTAGATTAATTCCATTCGGAGGATTTTGTTCTTTAGCAGGAGAAGAAATAGATGAAGAGGAATTAAAGAAAACAAAAGGAAGAAACTTACAAGATAAAAGCCTTATTCAAAGATTTTTAATAATGTTCATGGGAGTGGGCTTTAACTTTATTTTTGCCTTTATAGTATTATTTTTATCAGCTATTATTTCAGGGGCTCCAAATACGGAACCTATAATTTCAGGAGTAGTAGATAATTATCCTGCAAAAGCTGTTGGGTTGGAAAAAGGCGATAGAATTTTATATATTAATAATCATAAAGTAACTTATAAAGATGATATTTCTTTATATTTAACAATTGAAGATTTAAAAAAACCAGTTTCGATACAAGTAGAAAAAGAAGATAAAACTATAAAGACATACACATTAAAAGCTAAACAAGAAACTGTAGATAATAAAAAAGTATACCATGTTGGAATAAACTTTATTAGTAACCCTGAAAGAGGTTTTATAAAATCACTTGAATATTCTATAAAAGAAGGATCTGCAATATTTAAGCAAATGTTTGTCGTGCTAAAATCCTTATTTACAGGCAAATTATCAATAAATAGTTTAAGTGGTCCAGTAGGAATATATTCAGCAGTAGGAACTGTAAAAAAACAGGGAATAAGCTCTATCCTTTATTTAATAGCGTTATTATGTATAAATGTTGGAGTTATAAATATACTACCTTTCCCAGCATTTGATGGAGGAAGAATTCTTTTCCTAATAATAGAAAAAATTAAAGGATCTAAAGTATCGCCTAAGATAGAAAACACTATTCATGCAATAGGATTCATCCTTTTAATATTATTAATGATTTATGTTACATTTAACGATGTAATAAGATTATTTTAAAAACTTCTAAAAAACTTTAGGAGTTTTTTTTATTTTCAATAATAATACATAGTGAAGGGAGATAATATGAACATAAATTACGACTATGTATTACAAGAAGATTCTTTTGATTGCGGAATAGCATCTTTAATAACTATATTTAAACAATATAAAAAGCACATAACAAAAGAACAAATTTTAGAACATATAAATATAGAAAATGGTATAAATGCTTATGATTTAATTAACGCAAGTAAAATATTAGGATTAGATTCAAGAGGGGTCAAAGGAAGTATAAAAGATTTAAATAGTAGTATTTTACCATGCATTAGTCACGTTATAATTGATAAAAGTTATTATCACTATATAGTTATATTAAAACAAAATAAACTTAAAAAAACTCTTTTAATAATGGATCCATCATATGGGATAAAAGAAATAACAGAGGATGAGTTTGAAAATATGACAACAGGTATATACATACTATTTGATGGTAATAACTTAGAAAAAGAAAAAAATAATAGATTATACAAGTTTTTAATTACAATATTTAAAGAGAATAAAAAAATAATAAAAAAAGAACTACTAATATCAATAATATTTATTTTAATATCAATTATATTTAATAATTACTTAAAACAAGTAATAGATAGTATCAATAAAAAACAAAATTTATTTATAATATTAATAATATTTATTTTTATAATGATAATAAAAAATATTATAGATTATATAAAAAATAAACTATCAATAAGAATAAATCACCTCATAGATAAACAAATATATAGTAAAGTAATAAATCATATCTTTTCTCTTCCTTATAAATATTTTCTTAAAAAAAGTATTGGAGAATTAAATTTACTATTAATGGATATAGAAAACTTTAAAAATATTATATCTAAATTATTTATTGTAATAATTATTGATATTGTTATTGTATTAAATGTTTTAATATATTTATTGTTTTCATCACTGATATCCACGATAATTATGATATTATTTATATTTATTTTAATATTTATATCAAAAAAATATCAATATACAATAAGTAACGATTATAAAATATTAAGAAACAATAAAATGAAAAATTCAAGTTCAATTATAAATTATTTAATGGGAGTAAATACAATAAAAAATTTACATATAGAATCATTTATAACTGATAATCTTAATAAAACATATAATGAAACATTAAAAAGCAATGAACATTATTTAAAACATAATAATGTATATAACTATTTAAATAATAATACTATTGATATAACTTATATTTTTATAATTTTTATATTAAGTATAAAAGGAGTTTCCAATACAATTCTATTTAGTAGTCTTTTTATTCTAATTACACCATTTATTTTTGATATATGTAATACTATTTTATCATTTAAAGTTTATGAAACTTCTATAAATAAAGTTTTAGATTTACTAGAAATAGAAAAAGAAAATTTAGTATCATCAAGACTTGAAAATATTAAAACAATAGAATTTAAAAATATACATTTTTCATATAATAATAAAAAAGTTTTGCAAGATATAAACTTTATCATAAATAAAAATGATAGAGTTTTAATAAAAGGACCATCAGGAAGTGGTAAATCTACATTAATTAAACTATTATTAAGACATTTTAGTCCAAATAAAGGGAAAATTCTAATAGATAATATAAATATAAGTAATCTTGATTTGGATTATATAAGAAACAATATAACATATGTATCTCAAAATGAAGTATTATTTAATGATACGATAAAGAATAATATTTTACTAAATAAAAATGAAGAAAATCTAAAAAAAGCTTTAGACTCATGTCTTATAAAAAATGATTTAGACACATTAATAAGTGACAATGGTATTAATATAAGTGGTGGTGAAAAGAAAAAAATATTAATAGCAAGAGCTTTATTAAGATCAAAAAGTATTCTCATACTAGATGAAAGTTTTAATGAAATAAGTATTAAAGAGGAAAAAATTATACTAAATAACATATTTAAAAATTATACTAACCTTACAATTATTTTGATTTCTCATAGAAATAGTAATGAAAAATTATTTAATAAAAAAATAACGATTAATAAGGAGGAAGTATGAAAGAAATTAAAGAACAAAACCTAAAAAGAATAAAAGGTGGATTAAGCATTTGGACTATTTTATTGGCAGTAACATCAACAATCTTCACAGCGGGAATATTTGATGGTATAGCAAGACCTTTCGGGTGTAGATCATGAAAGAGTTAACAGCAAATGAGCTTAAGTTTGTTACAGGAGGGATAAGCTTAAATTCAAGTATAATAAAAGCTTTTGTTAATACATTTGAAAGTATTTTAGAAGCTGGAAGAAATTTTGGTAGTAGCATAAGAAGACTATTTTCAAATAATCTTTGTCCATTATAAGAGTAATATTTTAATAGTTTAAAAATAATATTTACTATGATATAATCAAAATACGTGGGTGATAATATGGAAATCTTATGTAAAATATTTTTACTATTTATTATCTATTCTATTATTGGATGGATATTTGAATCTATATATGTTTTTATAATAGATAAAAAGTTTTTTAACAGAGGATTTCTTATTGGACCTTATTGTCCAATATATGGAATAGGGTGTATAGCAATCATATATTTATTAGAACCATTTAAGAGTTATCCATTATTACTATTATTAATGACAATACTTTCTTGTTCAATTCTAGAATATTTTACAAGTTATATATTAGAAAAAGTGTTTAATGCAAGATGGTGGGATTATTCTAATTGCAAATTTAACATAAATGGTAGAATATGTATGCAAACAATGATTCCTTTTGGAATAGGGGGATTATTTGTAACTTATATTATTAATCCATTTATACAAAAATTAATAAATGGTATTCCCATCAATACTTTATATATAATTACTATTATAGTAGCAATAATATATTTTACAGACTTAATAATATCATCTAAAGTTGTATTTCAAGTTAATAAAAGTCTAGACAGATTAAGTAAAGATAATACACAAGAAATCAAAGAAAAAGTAAAATCATGGTTATTAAAACAATCATATTTTAGTAAAAGGTTTGTAAATGCATTCCCAAATATCGGAAAGAATATAAAGAAAATATTAATAAGAAAATCATAAAGAAGAAATCATTTCTTCTTTTTTTTTTAAATATAAAAAAACAGATTAAAAAAATATTGACTTAATAAATATATAATTATAAACTTTATATATAAAGTAAGGAGCGTTTTTATGAATAAAGATAAAAAGTTTAAAGTTCTAGGTATTGTATCATTAATAGTAGCAGTAATAGGATTAACATTAGGATTTGCTGCTTATACATCTTTAATAAAATTTAATACTTTTAAACCTATACAAAGAAGTGAAGACAGCGATTATGAGTTTACAAATAAAATAAACTTTATAAATGATGCAACATGTGAAGTAAAAGGAGAGGCAACTGTCACTCCAGGATCTGCAATAGGAGATACATGGAATGGTATAACAGCAACATTTAAAAATCCGAAAGATGAAATAAAATGCGAAGCAACTATTAGAAATGATAGTGTTTATACAGCATATTTAACTAATATAACGTCATTTGATAAAGTTATAACTTGTAGTGGAAAAGCAACAAATAAAGATGAAATATGTAAAGAAATAAGTTTAGAATTAGAAGCTTTTGGCGGCTCAGAATTCGAAATAGAAAATAATAAAGCTATATATAAACCAGGTAAAAAGAATACGTGGATTTATCCTAAATCATCAAAAAAAATAGAACTTGAAATAGAATACACAGAAAAAGACGAAAGACCCAACGGGGATATGCAAATAACAATCCCTACAATTAAATTAATATTCTCAACAGCGCAAGCTAGATAATTGTAAATTTTGAAAAATATCAAAAAATGTATTGACTAAAAAACTATAATATAGTAAATTTAAATAGTAAGAAAATAAGGAGGAAAATAAAATGGAAAAGAACAAAACGTTCAAAATTTTAGCTATAGTAGGATTAGTAGTAGCAGTAGTAGGACTTGCAATTGGTTTCGCAGCATTCAGTGCAACATTAAATATTAACACATTTAATGCAACAGCAACAAAAGGAGACGAAACAACAAACTTCGTAAGTAAATTAGGGTTTGCAAATGATGCAGTATGTGAACCAACAGGATCTGCAACAGCAACAGCAGGAACAGCAACAGGAGCAACATGGAATGGAATTACAGCAACATTTACAAAACCTGGAGAAAGTATTACATGTACAGCAACTGTAAA
>CAKORS010000004.1 GCA_934101605.1 uncultured Bacilli bacterium | reverse complement strand
GAATAACATATATCCAAGAAGAAAACCTGCATATACTCCTAAACCACCTAGACGAGGCATTGGTTTTTTATGAATTTTTCTTTCGTTTGGAATATCCATTGCATTAACATGAATGGCTATTTTTTTTACTAGAAATGTAAATAGTAATGTGAATACAAAACACACTGAAACTATAAGTAAGATGCTACTTAATTTTGTAATATCAAACATTTTTATCACCTAATTAATTATATCATATAAAAAAATAGATAACAATATTAGTTATCTACAAGATTTAATCTATCTAGTAATATTCCTGTTCCTTCTGCTACACATTTTAAAGGTTCTTCTGCTACTTTTACAGGAAGTTGTAACTCTTCTTCTAAAAGATCTGTTAAATTGGATAATAATGCTCCTCCACCAGTTAACACTATACCTTTTTCTATAATATCTGCTGATAATTCTGGTGGTGTTTGTTCTAATACTTGTTTTATCATAGATACTATTTTATTTATACTTGGTTTTAGAGCTTCTTCTATTTCTTCTCCTGTTATGGATATTGTTTTAGGAAGTCCACCAACTAAGTCTCTTCCTCTTATATCCATTTTTTCTTTTTTTGATCCATTTTTCGCTGACCCTATTGTTATTTTAATATTTTCTGCTGTTTTTTCACCTATTAACAATTTATGTTTATTTTTAATATACTCTATTATTTCTCTATCAAATGTATTTCCTGCTGTTTTTATAGATGCGCTTGTTACTATGTCTCCTAATGATAGAACTGCTATATCTGTTGTTCCTCCACCAATATCTACTATCATGTTACCAATTGGTTTTGCTATATCAAGTCCTGCTCCTATAGCTGCAACTTTTGGTTCTTCTTCTATAAATACTTTCTTAGCCCCTGTTCTTTCTGCCGCTTCTTTTATTGCATTTTTTTCTACTTCTGTTATATTGGAAGGACAACAAATAATAATTCTTGGCTTTCCTATTATTCCTTTACTATTAGATTTTTTAAGTAAATATGTTAGTAATTGTTCTATAAGTTCAAAATCTGCTATTACACCATCTTTCATTGGTTTTATAACTTTAATTTTTCCTGGAGTTCTTCCTAACATTTCATTTGCTTCTTTTCCATATGCTATTGCTTTTGATGTAGTTTCATCTATTACTATAACACTTGGTTCATCTAATATTACTCCTTCTCCTTTTACATATATTAAAATGTTTACTGTTCCTAAGTCTATACCAATATCTTTTGATAACATTTTAATTCTCCTTTATATTATTATTAAAATAACTTTCAGGATTTACTGTAACATTATTAACATATAATTCAAAGTGAAGATGATCATTTAAATCTTTACACATTTCATTTGTTCCACTTTTACCAATTACTTCTCCTTGATTAATATGATCTTTTTCTTTTACATTTGCTTCACTTAAACTTTGATATACACTTATTAGATTATTACTATGCTTAATTTTTACTGTTGTTCCTACTATATCATCTGTTGTTACTGACAAAACATCTCCATCTGCAATTGCTAATACAGAAAAATTGTTACTTCCAGCATAGTCTGTTCCTTTATTTTGGATATATGTTCCCTCATAATATATTATTGCATCTGTTTGGTCTTCTTTGCTTGTTGAATCATAATATTTTTTTACTACTTTTATATCCTTACTATCATAAGGTCTTATTACTGATATTTCATTTTTTTCTTCTTTTACTACAGGAGTTGTATTATTTGGCAAGATCTCTTCAGATGTATATATTATATTTTCATCATTTTTATTTGCTCTTTCATATTGTCTTGCAAATATAAAACTTACCATACATAATATTGTTAATACTAATACTAATGCACTTTCTACAAAATATTTACTAATAAATCTTTTTAACATAAAAATCACCTCATTAAAAGTTTGGCAATTAATGAGGTTTCTATACATTTTTTAAAATATTTTTGAAACATTTATAAAATCATAAACGAAATTTGTTAATAAGTATGTCATAATAAATACTATTATAAAATATAAAATTCTAGCTTCAATTATTTTATTTTTTTTAAATATTGAATTTATATTAACACTACTTAATCCAATTAATACTAATAATAGATTTACTACATATACTATAATTTTTATATTCATTTGTTTTCTAACTCTTTTATTTTATTTATTCTTCTTAAATATGCTTCTTCATTATTTGATTTTGTATTTATAAATGTATCTATCATTTTAAGTGCTGTATTTAGATCTGTTGATGCTTTGAATGCTATAGCATTAGCATGATTATGTTCTTTAGCCATTTTAGCATCTTCTATAGAATCTATTTTAGCACACATAATATTCTTTATTTTATTTAGTGCAATGGAAATACCAATACCAGTTCCACATATTGCTATTCCTAGATCTATTTCTTTATTATTTATAGCATCTCCTAAAGATTTTGCATAATCAGGGAAGTCTACTCTTTCTTCGCTAAATGTTCCATAGTCTTTTATATCTTTAATATTTTCTATTATTTCTTTTTTTAATTCATAACCACGATGGTCTGATGCAATACCTATTTTCATTTTAACACCTCTTTTTTATTATATCTTAAATTATAAAAAAAAAGAAGACTAAGCTTCTTTTTTAAGTCCATATTTTTTGTTAAACTTTTCTACATTACCTTTAGCATTAGAATTATTTTGTTTTCCTGTATAGAATGGATGACAAGCTGAACATACATCTATATGCATTTCTTCTTTTGTTGATAAAGCAGTAAAAGTATTACCACAAGAACAAATAAATTTTGTTTCTTTGTATTCTGGATGGATTGCTTTTTTCATAACTTTACTCCTTTCTTGTCCATTCGCCATGGCTAGTTATCAAACCATAGTAATTAACTAATTCTTGTATATTGTATCAAATTAATTAATTATATGCAAGTATTATTTTTCTATTAATTTAATATTCGCTCCCACATTGGTTAATTTTTCTATTATTCCTTCATAACCTCTTAAAATATGTTCTACCTCTTCAATTGTGGTTTTGCCACTAGCGATTAATCCCGCTATAACTAGTGCTGCTCCAGCACGCAAGTCTGTTGCTTTTACTTTTTTACCCTTTAGTGAAGTAGGTCCTTTTACTTTTGCACATTTATCTTTTAGTTTTACTTCTGCACCCATTTTATTTAAATAAGGAATGTGCATAAATCTATTTTCCCATATATTTTCTTCAATATGAGATGTTCCTTTACATTGAGTTAAAAATACTGAGAATGGTTGTTGCAAGTCTGTTGGAAAACCAGGAAAATAATAAGTTTTTATATCTACTGCTGATAATTTATCGCTTCTGTTACAGTTGATATAATCTGGTCCAATTTCTATGTTTGCATTTGCATTTTTAAGTTTTGATGTTAATGATTCTAGATGTTCTGGTATAATATTGTCTATTTTTAAATTATCCCCAATTAATGCTCCTGCTATAACATATGTTCCAGCTTCTATTCTATCTGGTATTATTTCTGCAAAACCTTTTGTTAGTTTTTCTACACCTTTAATTTTAATAACATTTGTTCCGGCGCCTTTAATGTTTGCTCCCATGCTATTTAAGAAAGTTGCAACATTGACTATTTCTGGTTCTCTTGCAGCATTTTCTATGGTTGTTATGCCTTCTGCTTTTGTTGCCGCTATCATAAGATTTATTGTAGCTCCAACTGATGCAACATCTAAATATATTTTTGTTCCCTTTAGATGTTCTGCAGTTATTGTATATTTATCATTTTTTTCTTCTACTGAAGCACCAAGTTTTTTAAATCCTTCTAGATGGATATTAATAGGTCTTTTACCTATTTTGCAGCCTCCTGGAAAATACATTTCAACTTTTTTATATTTTGCAAGTAAGGCTCCCATAAAATAATATGACGCTCTTAACTTTCTTGCTATATTTTCTGGTATAGTTTTATTTTTCATATTTTTAGTATTTATAACAATTGACTCAGTTGCTCTTTTAACATCTACATTTAAGAATTTTAAAATGTCTTCTAGAGCATCTATATCAGAAATTTCTGGAACATTACAAATAGTTACTTCATCATCTGTTAATATTGCTGCAGGAATTAATGCTACTGCTGCATTTTTTGCTCCACTTATTCTGATTGTTCCTGATAATGGCTTGTTACCATCTATTATTATTTTTTTCATGTTTACTCCTAACTATTGGTTATATACCTAGTTTAGTATATGTTAATAATTATAAATTGGTTTCTTTTCTATATATAGAATAGCATAAATAACTTTTTAAAACAATAAAAAAAGGCTTTTAAGCCTTTATTTATTCGCAAACTTTATCAGTTTTGGTTCTTCCTGTTCTTTCCCAACCTTTAAGTGTTTTACTTGTTGACCATTTATATTCAGTTGTTTTTTGACTTCCATAAATTGGAGTTGTTCCTTTTGATACAGTAGTTGTTTCTGTCTTATGACATTTCTTTCCTTTTAATGAATAGTCAGCAGGACATTTATATCCGATTAGTTTTGAACCTGATTTTTTATAACATGTTTTATCACTTAGATTATATCCTGATGGACATGTATAACCAGATATATATTTTTCTGTTTTCTCACATTTTTTACCATCTAGTTTATATCCTGATGGACATGTATATCCTATAATTTTTGATGTGTCTTTATAACATTTTGTTCCACTTAGTTTATAATCTGTAGGACATGTGTATCCAGATACATATTTTACTTCTCTTTCACATTTTTTACCATTTAGATTATATCCTGATGGACATGTATATCCTATAATTGTAGAAGTTTTCTTGCTACATTTCGTTCCATTTAAATTATATCCTGATGGACATGTATAGTAAGTATATGAAGATGTTGATTCTACTTCTCTTCTTACATATGTATATCCTTGATTTACTAAAGTTGGATCATTATATATTTTTGTCCATTTATAATCTGTATGTTCTTCTTCTGTTATAGTTCTTGTTTTTGTATGGTAGTAATATTTATAACTTACTTCTGTTACTCTATTTGATTCGTAACCTACAAATACTTTTTTAGGTCCATATACTGGAATTGATTCATAAGATATATTACATACTGCTGATAATCCACTTCCTGATGTTGAAGATTGAGCTTTTGATGATGTTCTTACATACTTATCCACTATATAATATGGTTTTAATGTACATGTTTCTTCACATTCATCATAGTTCATTCCTACATATACATATTTAACATTAGGATCACTAGATGATGGGAAACTTGTATAAGTATCTCTACTTACTTTTGTCCATTCACCATATGAATAAACTGTATTTGTTGTTGAATCCATATAGTATGAATATCCTGAACATACATAACGTTTATAGTATCCTACTACGTTTGTATTGTTATATTCATATATAGGTTTATTCTTATCATAAACAATTTTAGTTGTTGTGATTTTTTTAGTTCCAGCCTTTTCATTCCATACTAGGTCTTGTTTTCCCCAGGTAATATTGTTACTATCTGGATTGTATTCTTTTAATGAAGACCAATCTGACCAGTTGCTATATGATTTTGCAACATGTTTTTTATAAAGATATTTATAATTTTGTGTTTCTACTTTATGTGGTGTTGCATTTATTGTTGACTCATCTTCTCCATATACTGGTGTTCCATCTATTTTTATTGTTGTCTTATTATATAAAGGTGTCGCATTAATAGATTCTTCACCATTATCATATACTGGAGTTGCATTTATTGTTGTTGTTTTATTTGAATACTTAGGTGTTGCAGGTTTGGTATCTTCAGTTGTTTCATAAACTGGAGTTGCATCTTTTGTTACTTGTTTTGTTGTTGTTTTATAACAAAGATTACCATTTTTCTTATAACCTTCATCACAAGTATATCCTTTTATTACTTTTTTTGTTATTTCTCTTGTAAATTCATATAGTTTTTTATTAGCACAATTATCTCCGCATGATGAACATGTTTGATCACATTTACCTAATCCTGCACAATAATCTCTACATCCTAGATATACTATTATGTATGCATCCTCATCATCACAAGATAAATAAACTTTCATTTTGTATTCATCTTTTTCTTTTGTAACTTTAACATAGGATTTATTTATGTCACAACTATTACCATTTTTATCTGTAAATGGTAATAATAAACTTTTATTTAACATTTCTTTTAATGTTATTTTTTCACTGTCACCAATTTCTTTTGGTAATCTGTCATTAGTGAAATATCTTTCTCCTGCATCACGCATGGAATTAATATTATTTCTAAATACATCTTGGAATAAACTTGAAAAATATCCTTTAGTTGGAAATAACCAAATTAGTAAAAATATAAGTAATACTGTAAATAATAATGTTAATAATACTTTTCTAATTATTTGATTTAATGATTTTCTATTATCTTCCATATTATTACCTCCTTACTCTTGCTATTCCTGTTTGTTGTGTTTCAAATAGTTCACCATCTATTGACATTATAATAGTTTTGTTGGCATCTTGAGATTGTTCTTCAATAAATTCTTCATTTACTGATACTATCTCTTCAACTTCATTAATAGTTTGATTATTATCTTCAACTTCTTCTGCTGGAATAAATTCTTCTGTTTCTTTTTCTACTTTTCCATCATTATTTTTTAGGAATTCTTCTTGTCTTCTTTTATTTTCTTGATAGTCATTCCAAGCATTATTTATTGTATTTTCTATAGCCTCTCTTGCAGCTTTTGTAGTATATCCATATTTAGATACATACATATCTACTGAAGGTTTTACTCCATTGTTTTCAATATATGAGTAAGCTTCTTCATATATTTTACTTGTTGCAACTTGTTCTATTAAATCTTTTCTTTCTTCTTCTTTTTTATTCGCTTCGTCTATAGTTACAGTTGTTGTTTCACCTGTTCTTGGATCTTCTATTGTAACTGTAGCATTATCTCTTGCTTTTTTCTCAGCTTCTTTAACAGCTTCTTCTCCAAAGTATGAAACTGCCTCTTCACGAGTAATACTTTTAGATTTTTCATATGTTGTCCATGGAGCATTATTACTTTTTGTATTTTTGTCTGTTTCTTCTTTAACTGGTTTGTTGTTAAATACTCTTCCCTCATATTTAATATATTTTCTATCTAATAGACTTGAATCATCCTTAGTTGCTATTTCAGGGTTTCCTAGCAACTCTTTTACCACATTAGAAGCATTTGTTTTTTCTTTTGTTTTTTCTAATTCTTTTACTTCTTCTGTTTTTGGTCTTAATAATTTAATATTTATATGGTCACAAAGTTCTGTTTCATTAATTTCTACTAATGTATTTAATGTTTCTTCGTTTATTATTCCTTCTTTGTTAGCCCATGGAGCACCATATGTTAAAATGAAGGCATTTGATGTTAATGTTGCTCTTCTTTCTTCACTAGTTTGTAAACGGATATTTTCAAATATTTGTCTTATTTGATTTTTTATTTGTTCTTTTGTATTTTCATCAGCTTTATTATACTCTATAATTAATGTTTCAAAATTAGAATAGTTATTTCTATCTCTTTCATTTTTAAATAAGTTTTCTAATTGTGTGTGTTCTTCTAATCTAGAGTAGTAATTTACCATATGTGTTGTAAGACCTGTGAAATATGAGAAAGATTTTTCCATATAATCACTTGTTTCAAATATTTCATAAAATTCTTCAGCACTATATTGATTAGAATTTGCAATCACAAATAATGATGCCATTTCTCTTGCTGATATATAAGCATTATTTTCATTATCCCATTCTCTATATAATTTCTTTGATAACTCTGTGTTAAAGAATTTGGATACTTGATTTATTCTTAAGAATGAATATCTTTGAACTCCTTCATTTAATTGCATTATTTTATCATTTACTTCATCTGAATCTTCAGCTTTTTGTGATATAGAAGTTTGTTTTCTTTCATCTTTACAAGATTTTAGACCTAAAAGACCTCCTATTATGATTCCACCTGCTAATACTGCTGCAGTTACTTTTTTCCAGTTTCTTTTCCAGAAACCTTTATTTTTAACTTCAACATTTTCTATTGGTAAATCTTCTTTTGTTATTTCTTCTTCGTCTTCTCCATTTAGTATCTCATCTACTGTAAATCCTTCTTTGATTGGTTCTTCAATAGCTTTTGATTCTGTAACGATTGGTTCTTCTACTACTGTTGGTTCTTCAATGATTGGAGTTTCTACTACTGGTTTTTCTTTTTCTTTTTTTGTAATTGTTGGTAGATTACTCATTATTAAAAGATATGCTTCTTTTGTTAATAATCCATCATTAAACATTTCATTAATTTCTTTTATTTTCTCTGGTTTCATAATTGTTCCCCCTTCTTTTGGAATTGTCACTTATTATAATACAAAAGTTGTATTTTGTCAATTGATACACAAAAAAAGAACTATTTGTTCTTTTTTGTAATTATGTAGAATATATATCCTATTCCTAACATAGTGAATAGCAATCTAAATATCATTCCTATATATGGAATATTACTTAATATATATATTATTGCAGTTCCTACTAATATAGAAATATAAGTATTCGGATTTTTTAGATTAAACTTTGATAATAATTTATTTCCTAAAACATATCCTGCGAATATTGTTGATAAATACATTGACATAAAATATGCTATTAAAGTTATGATTGATAATGGCATACCTATAATTGTTATCATAAGTATTATTGATTCTATTGGAACTACTATTAATATTAATAGACCAATAAATATACTACGCAAAATATTTATAAATTTGAATTCTTGTGTTGATTTATTTAATCTATTAAATACTTCTGGTAACAATAAATTTATTGCAAATCCTACAATTACTATACTAACAAAAGATATTATTAAATTTGATATTTTTTCTCTTATTGTAACTTCATTTGTTTCTACTTTATATAGTTTAGTAGTAAAAGAGTTATCATCTAAACCTGTTATATGTGTATCTTCATTATATTTTATTGTTCCTGTTACTGTTAGATTTTCTCCTAAAACAATATCTTGAGCATTTAAAACTAAATTTCCATCTATTATGGTATTATCAAGTGTTATTGATGAAGCAGCCATTTTTACATCTCCATTAAAATTTGAATCTGTTATTTTTATTGAAGATGCTGCTAGATATGAATCTCTTTCTATTTTTGCATCTATTATTTTGATTGTATTTCCTGCTGCAAATAAATCTTTTTCTACATTTGCTTCAATTGAAACTGAATTTCCAGCATACATACCATATTCACTTGTTCCTGTTATGGTTACATCTTGTCCTGCAGCAAACATTATTCCTTTTACTGTGTCTTTAGCGCTTACTATATTTCCTGCATAAAACTCACTTCTATTAATCTCTTTTATTTTCTCTTTTGCATTAACATTAAATGGTAATATGACTAGTAAAGACATTAATAAAACTAAAAATATATTTCTTTTCTTCATATTTTCCTCCTGTTTAATATTATAGCATTGTTACTTATTTTAGTCTATGAATTTATTAATATCTGTTGGAACTTTATCATCTATTATTGTTTTAATTATTTTATCTTCTTTTTCTTTGCTTACTTCTTTTCCTGTTAATCTACTTAAACTTGAAATTACATCCCTTAAGGCCTTTTCATTTTTCATGTTATTATCTTGAAGTTTTTCCGCTAAAGAAAGAATTGTTTCTTTATTTATATTTGTTTTCTTCTCTATTTTGTTAAAAAAAGAATCACTAAATTTCATAAAAATAGTCCTCCTACAATAATATATGTAAAAAGACTATTTTTGTTATTCTAAATCATTTTTATTTTTAAATTTAAGTTCTATTGGTGTTCCAGTAAAATCAAAGTTTTCTCTTATTTTATTTTCTAAATATCTTTCGTATGAAAAATGAACTAATCCTTTGTCATTAACATTAAATACAAATTTAGGAGGTTTAATACCTTCTTGATGTGTATAATAAATTTTTAATCTTTTACCTTTGTATGATGGTGCTGGATTTTGTTGATAAGCATCCATTATTACATTGTTTAGAACACTTGTTTTTACTTCTTTTATTATATTTTCTTTTACTTTAGTTATTTCAGGCATTAAAGTATGGATTCTTTTTTTTGTTAGAGCTGATAAAAATACTATTGGGGCATATGGTAAGAATTGAAATTCATTTCTTATTTCTTTTGTGAATGCTTTTATATCTTTATCTTTGTCCTCTACTGTGTCCCATTTATTTACTACTATTATTATTCCCTTTCCAGCTTCTTTAATATATCCTGCTATATGTTTATCATGTTCTATGATACCTTCTTCTCTATTTATTACTAAAATACATATATCAGAACGATCTATTGCTCTCATACTTCTTAATAGACTATATTTTTCTATAGCTTCAAATACTTTGCCTTTTTTTCTCATTCCTGCTGTATCAATTAAGACATAATCTTCTTTATTATATTTAAAATCTATATCTATTGCATCTCTTGTTGTTCCTGCTATATTACTTACAATTACTCTTTCTTCATTTGTTAAAGCATTTACAAGACTTGATTTTCCTACATTTGGTCGTCCTACTATACAGATTTTAGTTTTTTCTTCTGCTTCTTTTTCTTCTTTTTTAAAACCTTCTACTATTTCATCTAATAAATCTGCAATTCCTATATTATGTTCTCCTGATACTTCTATGAAATTAGAAAAACCTAATTCATAAAAATCATATATATGATTATTTGCAGAATTTGAATCAACTTTATTTATGGCAACAATTACTTCTTTTCCTGATTTTTTTAACATATCTCTTACTTCATAATCGTTTCTTGTTAAACCTTCTTTGGCATCTACCACAAATACTATTTTATCAGCTTCTAAAATTCCTATTTCTACTTGAGTTTTTATTTCATCATTAAAGATATCTTTTGATACATCTATTCCTCCAGTATCTATTAAATTGAAATTAACTCCTTTATAATTTGTCTCACCATATATTCTATCTCTTGTTACTCCTGGAGTATCTTCTATAATTGATATTTTTTTACCTACTAATTTATTAAATATTGTTGATTTCCCTACATTTGGGCGTCCTACTAAACATATAGTTGGTGTTTTCATATTATCACCTCTTTTTTCTGTTACAAATTATATCAAAAAAAAACTAAAAAATCTAGTTTTTCTTTAATTATTGTTATAAGTTGCAGAACCAAATCCTAAAATCATATAGCCAAGGTATGGAAATAAAAATAGTAAAATACCGAATATAGCTGATTTATTAAAGGCTTTTGTTATTTTAATTGCTATAACTAAATCATAAATCATTATTCCTAAACTTCCTATTAACTGAAGGTTTTCATTGTTTATTCCTGTTAAAATTGAAAACATTATAATTATTATTAAATTAAGTAAGTTTACTTTTGCAACTTTTAATAAAATTATGATGTTATAAATAGGAATTATTGAAGCCCATCCTGGTTGTCCTGCTTTTTTAAAAGTTTTCCAAAGTCCTATTATAGATAAAAAAGATACTATTATTTCTATAATAATCATAAGTATTATATAGTCTCCTAATAATAGTTTTAAATAGTTAAAATCCATAATATCTGTCATATAAATTTCTCCTTAATATTATTTTTTACTAAATAGTGTTAAAAACTTTGTAACTCTATATACTATTTCATTACTTTTATTTACTGCTACTTTTTTACCAACTGCTTTTCCTCCGATTGTAAGAGCTGAAATTATTGATGTTACAAGTAGTGTTACTATAATATTGTTAAAGTTAAATATTTCAGATATTTTTAGTGAGATTGTAAGACCACAACTACCTGATATTACTCCACATATATCTCCGATTACATCATTACAAAATGAAGAGACTTTTGTTTTATTGTTAATTAGTTTAATAGCCTGCTTAGATCCTTTTACTTTTTGAGTTGCCATTGAATGAAATGATTTTGGATCTGCTGTTGTTACTGCTAAACCAATAATATCAAAAATTATACCTAAAAATATAAATAGCAATACTAATAAAATATTTACTAATAAAAATGTATTTGGTATTACAAGTTGTGATATCAATGATAATATTAATGATATTACAAATGATAAAACTGTTATTGTTGTTATCCATCTTGTATTTTTATCTGTTTTCTTTTTCATATTTATTACCTCTTCTTCATTATAACATAAAAAAAGAAATGGCTACTATATAGTTAACTTTACGTCTTAGGTCAAGTTGGATTTCCCTATTCTTTCCTTATTCGTTACCAAATAAGCAGTTCCCTTTTAAAAAGAATAGTAGGGTGTTACCACGTCTACGACTTGATTGCCACTTAGTACGCACTGCAATCCTATATAGCGTCACTCTAGGAGTTTTCCTCGACAATAATTTTATTATTATTACTCTTTTGCAAATATGGTTTCAAAACGTATTCCTTAAATATTTATTTTGGCCGAAATAATACTAAGATCATTTATTCCCCATATTCACTCAAGTCAAGCTACTCTATTCATAGCGCTAACCACAAAATAGGTTCAATCTTATTTCATAAAAAGTCCATCAAGATGCTCTGTGTAGGCTTTCTACAAAGTTAAGTCTCCACGAAAAATGGGTCGTATCTATATGCCATTATAGGCGCCCATAATTCTTAACCCTCAGCATCCACCCCAAACTGGGCGTAAGAAGCAAACACCAAGGACTTCACAGTTGTGCTCTTTAGTGGATTTTTAGCCCCACCTTCATAACAAATTACTGACTAGAATAATGTGCCATTTCTTCGAGATGTATAGATTATACCATAAATTAAAGTTTTTTTCAAGTTATAACTGTCTATACACTATTAATTGTCCTGGTAGTAAGTAGATATTTCTATTGCTATATAATATGTTTTGAGGATATGTACTAAAGTATTGTGCCACATCATCTATTGTATCTCCTTGTTTTGTAATGTAGGCCTGTATTCCTTGTTTTGGAACTAATAATACTTGATCTACATAAATATATTCATCAGGATCTAATCCATTTATTTGTTCTAATATATTGATATCTACATTAGCTAATGATGCTATTTTATATAATGTGTCTCCTTTTTGAACCTTATAATAATCAAATATACTACTAGGAGCAGTTGGAATATTTAAAACATCATTTTCGTTTAATGTGTATGGTTCTTTTAAATTATTTATTTTTATTATGTCTATTACTGGAATATTATACTTTTCAGCAATAGACTCTAAGGTATCTCCTTTTTGTATTATGTATGTATCCATATAATCCTCCTAATAAATAATATGAGAATTATATATTTTAATGCAAAATAAAAATCCTATACAGGATATTTTTTATATGGCGGAGCGGGAGGGATTTGAACCCTCGCACCAGTTACCCGATCTACACCCTTAGCAGGGGCGCCTCTTCAGCCTCTTGAGTACCACTCCAAGGAACACTTTTTTAGAAAGTGCATTTTTATTATAAAATAAGTTTATAGTTTTTTCAACTATAAATTTGAAATATTATATAAGAAATTATCAATAGTATTTTATTAGCGATAAGCCAAATACAATTAAATTCGATGTGCCTAGATTTTTAGCTGATTTCCTATCTTTAACAGAATAAGAAAATTATTATTCCTAGTATAATTATTATTGCTACTAATAAAACTATTATGAAAATCATAATATTACCTTTAGCAGATTCTTCAGTTTCTTCTACTTCTTCATCTTGATGTTTAATTGGTAATATTTCTGGTTCATCTTTTTCATAGTCCTCAGTTTCTTCATTTATTACATAATTATGATTATCCATTCTTGTAGGATAAGGTTTTTCATAAATACTTGAATCAACTTTTGGAGGTTCTATTACTACTTCTTTTGGTTCTTTTATTTGTGATTTTTTTGCTTCTTGATCAATAAGATTAATAAAGTCATCTAAATTCTTATTATTGATACCAGTATTCTTCTTAATTAGATTTAATAGTGCTACCATTTTAGAATATTCTGTATTCATATTGATACTCATTAAGGCATTATATATTTGGTTACTATCAGCTCTATTACTGAATGGTCCATTTCCTGTAAAATTTTTTGCTAGAACTTCTTGTATATAAGAGATTACTTTTTCTTTATTCATTAATATCACTCCTCTTGTGACTTTTTATGACTATCTACTACAAATTATATCATTATTAATTTTTTTTTAAAAGACTTTTTTTATTATTATTTTAATTTATCTTCTATTCTTCTTAATATTTCTATAGTTTGCTCATAGGTTTCATCTAAAAGGTCTATTCTAAAGTTAGTGATTTTTAAATTTTTATAAAAATTAATATTATCTATTTTATCTATATTTTTATAATTTGTAATTGTTGTTATGCAATTATTTTGATTTAATTTGTAATATTCATTATTTCTATCTTTTAGATAATATTTATTGTTATTTTTACATACAGAACATATTTTATCTTTATTTATAAGAGCATTGAGAGGACAATATTTCATTATCATTAGTTCTGGTTTTCCATATACTAATATTTCAAGATTATAATTATTATTTAGATTCTTTGTTAATAGTGATAAATCATTGTCTTTTAGTTCAATTGATAATCCTATTTTATTTAAATATTTATGATAGAATTCTATAGTTTTACTATTTAATACATTAAGATAGATATCTCCTACTATGTTTTTATCTTTATATTTTTCTATTGCTCCGGTAGTAGATACAACAAAGTTTGTAGCATTTATTTCTTTTTTTAGATTATCTACTCTTGGAGTTCTATAATAAGTATTTTTATTTTCATATTTTTTATATAATTTATAATCTTCTATATAAATATTAACATTTTTGTTAATAAGTGCTTTTATCTGTTCTTCTGTTCTTGCTAATACACTTATTTCGTTTGTTTTTATAACTTTATAAGTTTTACTAATTGCTTCTTGTTCTATAAACTTTATTTTATTTTGTTCTTTTAAAGCTTGTAATTTATTACAAAGGTCTCTTCTTATTTCATTTAATTCTTTTAATGGTATAAATATATTATCATCTTTTTGATACTCTATTTTGTCTAATATAAATGGAGTATTTCCTAATTTTGATAATTTCTTTGTAATCTCTTCTTTTGTTGTTTCATTATTTAAAGCTTTTGTTATTATATTACCTTTTACTTTTCTTTTCTCATTGTTTTGTTTTATTGTTATCTCTAGTGGTTCATTTATTTTTGCTTTTACTATAAAGCTTACTGGTATTTTAATTTCTTTATAATTTTTTAATTCATTTAATAGTTTTGTATCAGTCGTTTTTAAAACTATTCCCTTTTCTTTTAAAGATATTTTATTATCAATATAAATAGTTTCACCTTTTTTAGCACTTGATATTAATAATCCTTTGTTATTATATATAAAATTTGCGATTAAACCTTCTCCATTTGAAAATCTTATTCCATCTTGTTGGTTTAACTCATCAGTTAACTTAATTTTTATTTTATTCTTATTTACTTCTATTACGTTTCCTATAGGTATACCTTGATGATTAGGACTTTTTATGTTAATTATATCCTTATTTGTTTCATTATTTAAATAACCTTTTGTAAAGCATCTATTAAATAGTTTTTTTAAATTTTTATACTCTTCATCTGTTATTTCTAACTTTTCATTTTTATAATATTTATCAATTAATGTTCTATATATTTTTGTTATAAATCCTACATATTCAGGGCTTTTCATTCTTCCTTCTATTTTTAGGGATTTTATATCGCTATCTAATATTTGTTTTATATTGTTTATGCTTGATAGTTCCTTAGGACTTAAAAGATAATTTCCTTGTAAGTTTAATTTTTCATTATCTTTATATAATTCATATGGTAATCTACAAAAACCTGCACATTCTCCGCGATTACCACTTCTATTTAAAACGATACTAGAAAAAAGGCATTCTCCTGAGTAAGAAATACATAATGCACCATGAATAAAGGCTTCTTTTTCTAAATCTGTTTTTATATTTGTTATTTCTTCTATAGATAATTCTCTAGCTAGAACTACTCTTGTTACTCCTAGTTGCTTTAGAAAATTAATTCCTTCTTCATTATGATTATGAAGTTGAGTTGATGCATGTATTTCTAAATTAGGAAATTTTTCATGAACTAATTTTATTAAACCTATATCTTGCATGATAAGAGCGTCTACTCCAATTAGATGAAGTTTTCTTATATAATCTATTACATCGTCAAACTCATTATCATATATAAGAGTGTTTACAGTAACATATAATTTTACATCATGAAGTCTACAGTATTTTGCTGCTTTTTCTATTTCATCTATAGTAAAATTAGTTGCGAAATGCCTTGCCCCATAGTTTTTTCCAGAAATATATACTGCATCTGCACCATTATTAACTGCTTGATATAGGCTTTCTAAATTTCCTGCTGGGGATAATAATTCTTTTTTCATTTTATCACTTCTTTTTATTTATTTAAAAATTCTATTGCATTTATAAGTCCTAGCTTTCCATATTCATATGTTAATCCTCCTTGTTGATATGCTATATATGGACTTCTTAATGGTCCATCACAAGAAAGTTCAATTGATGAACCTTGTGTAAATGAACCAGATGCCATTATTACTTCATCATCATAACCTGGCATTGGAGATGGAATTGCTAATACGTGTGAATCTATTGGAGATGCATTTTGAATTCCTTGACAATACTTAATTAGTTTGTCTTTATCGTTAAAAATAATGTTTTGAACGATATCTGCTCTTGAGTCATTGTATTTTGGTTCTACATCATATCCTAATTTTTCTAAAACTTTTGCTGTCAATACTGCTGTTTTTAGTGATGACTCAACAATATTTGGAGCTAAAAATAGTCCTTTTAGAAATTGTTTATTTGAACCTAAGGTAGGCCCTATTTCTTTTCCTTCACCAGGAGCAGTTAATCTTTCAGCGCATAGTTTTACTAGGTTTTCTTTTCCTACGATGTATGCACCATTTTCTGCTATACCTCCTCCTAAGTTTTTGATAAGGGATCCTACACAAATATCTGCCCCAACTTCAATCGGTTCTTTTTCTGTTACAAATTCACAGTAACAGTTATCAACCATTATAATTACATCTTTATCTATTTTTCTTATTTCTTTTATTATTTGTTCTAGTTTTTCAATAGTAATACTTTTTCTAGTTGAATATCCTTTTGATCTTTGTATTTCTATTAATTTTATCTTTTTAGACTTTAAAGCATTTATAATGCTTTCTACATCAAATTCATTATTTATTAAATCTATTTGTTCATAATTTATATTAAAACTTTTTAATGAACTTGCATTTTCTTTTAAACCTATAACTTGATCTAGTGTATCATATGGTTTACCAGTTATTGATAACATTGTATCATTAGGTCTTAGTAATCCGAATAAACACACTGTTAAAGCATGAGTTCCTGAGATAAATTCTCTTCTTACTAAAGCATCTTCAGCTTTAAATATTTCAGCATATATTTTTTCTATTGTATCTCTTCCTAAATCATCATATCCATATCCAGTTGTTCCATCAAACATAGAAGATGATACTTGATATTTATGAAAAGCATTTAATACTTTTTTACTATTAAAGAATGAGGTATTCTCTATATTTTCAAATATTTTTTTTAAATTTTGTTCTTCTTTTTTTACTAATTCATTAGTATTCATTTCTTCTTCCTCCATCTACTTTAATTATTGTATCATTTATGTAACTTGCTTTATCACTTGCTAAAAATAATGCTACTTCCGCTATTTCTTTAGGATCTGCAAAACGATTTAGTAATATTTTTTTTAATTCTTGCTTTTTGAATTCTCCTAAATTTTTATTCATATCAGTATCAACCCATCCCGGTGCTATAGCATTTACTCTTATACCTTTTAAGTAATTTGCTAAATTATGAGTTAGATTTATAACTGCTGCTTTTGAGGCATCATAATCAAGACTATATTCGTAATATGAATCTATACCATTTGTAGAAGCTATATTTATAATACTTGAATCTTTATTAAGTATTTCTTTAGCATATCTTGTTACATTGTATACTCCATATACATTGACATCTAAAACTTGCATAAAATCTTCCTTAGTTTTAGAAAAAGGTTCTGTATCATTTGATATACCTGCATTGTTTATTAATACATCTATTTTTTTAAATTCTTTTTTTATTACTTTAATCATTTCTTTTACTTCTATATCATTTGTAACATCTGCTTTTATAGAAATTGCTTTTGTTATTTTATTTAATTTCTTTTCTAGCTTTTTTGCTTCTTTCTCACTTTTATTATAATTAATTATTACATTATATTGAGCTTTTGCAAATGCTAAAGCAATTGATGCTCCAATTCCTCTTGATGCTCCTGTTATTAAAACTGTTTTTTTCATGGTATCACCTCTTAATCAAGCATATTATAGCATAAAAAATAAAAGCTTTAAACACTTTTATTTTTTGCTTTTATTTTCTTTTACATGAACATCCATTTGAGGATAAGGTATTTCTATTTTATTTTTATCAAATGCTTTTTTGATATTTTCTAATAAGTCATAATAAACAGTCCAGTAATCTTCTGTTTTAACCCAAACTCTTACTAAGAATATTATGGCACTATCTCCATGCTCTAAAACTTTTATGAATGGTTCTGTATCTTGTATAATTAGATTATTCTTTTCTATTTCTTCTTTTATAACTTTTCTTACTTTATCTATATTTTCATTGTATGAAACAGAAAGTTTTAATTCAATCATTCTTTTTTTCATACTTGTGTAATCTATTACTACTGATGATGTTATCATACTATTTGGAACTGTTATTTGTTTATTATCTATTGTAATTATTCTTGTATAAAACATGGTTATAGAACGAACCTTTCCTTCTATATCTTGTGTTTTTATATAATCTCCAACTTTAAATGGTTTAAATATTAAAATCATTAAACCACCGGCTATGTTAGATAAGCCTCCTTGTAAAGCTAAACCAATAGCTATTCCTGCAGAACCTATTAATGTAATTACAGATGTCATAGGAATTCCTATTGTTCCTGCTGCTATTATAAGAACTATAACTTTTCCTGTTATTCCTATAAAGCTTAGTAAAAATGTTTGAACACTTGCTTCTAAACGTTTAAAACCTTTACCCTTTTTTAATACATTTTTTATAAAATCAACTAATTTAAAACCAATTATAATTATTAAAATAGTTAGTAATAGTTTTTTACCTATTATCATTAAATTATCACTTATTTTTTCTATTATTTCCATTTTTTATTCCTCCAGTTTTATTATATAATACTTATTTATTTTAGTAAATTGACTTTTAATATTATTTTGTTATAATATTTATCAACTGAGGAGGTTTTCTATGAGTTGGTATTGTTGTGCTAATTGTGACTTTATGGATATAGCAGATAAAAATAGATATGGTGAGGCATATTGTTCTTTAAGACATGCTTACTATAATCCTAGTGATACTGCTTGTAATAAGGCAAGTGTTAAAGGAAGAAGTGTTGGAGATGTTCCTAGATGTTACATTACTACTTGTGTTTGTGATATCTTAGGTAAAGATGATAATTGTGATACTCTTGATACGTTACGCTTTTTAAGAGATAGTTTTATGAGGAAACGTGTTGATTATTATTCAATGTTAAAAGAGTATGATGTTGTTGGTCCTCAAATTGCTTATTCTATATATAATGATCCAAGACGAGATATGGTTGCAAACTGGATTAACTTTTGTTATTTAGAATCTGCTTGTAGTAGAGTAAAAGATAATGATTATGACTCTGCGATTGATTTATATATTGAAATGACTAATTCTTTATTAGGCTATTATAATATTAGTGATAGATATAATGAATCTAATGTTGATGATGAAATAAAATTATTTAATACAAGAAAAAGAGCGTTTTAAAAAAACGCTTTTTTAATTTATCACACTATATTTTATAATTAAATTCATATCATCGTCATTTGCCATGATGTTTTTATGATATTCTCCACATTTATTACACTTATATATTATTTTATAAGTGTTTTTATATTTTTCTATACCTGTTGGAATAAGTAGTCCTTGGCAGGTATTTTTTCTATCACCAGGATTTATATCTACGTGTTTTGAATATAGACAGTAAGGACAATGGTCTCTTGATGTATATTTTAAAGGTTCTACAGTTTTATTACAGTTTTCGCATATAAAACCCTCATCTTTGTTTTTAAATCTTTTTTCTTCCATTATTCATACCTACTTAATATTTCTTTTAATTCTTCTTCTTCATCTTTTTTGATTTCTTTTGTTGTTTTTGCATTATTAAACCATTCTGGTATTATCTCTTTTTGTTTTTCTTTATTATAAGTCTTCTTAACTTTTTTATGTTCTTTTATACAGGCTTGCATTGCATCAGGAACTGTTTCTATTCCTAATCTTTTCCAATTACTTGCTATGGTTTCTATGTAAGCTTTATTAAGTTTTTGATTATTTGTTTTTAGAACATAATCTAATAAGACGTTAACAACTCCTGGTGTTAATCTTAAATCTATTAATAAACTTTCTATTAGATTTAAATCTCTTGATAAAACTTTTCCATCTTTATATTTACTTTTGATAAAATTATAAGGAGTTGTATTTTCAAATATATAAATCATTTCAGCTTTATTTGAAGCATCTCCCATTGGACTCTTTAAATATTCTGGCTGTTTTCTATAGATTAGTGTTGGTAAATTATTACTATTTTCAAATTTATAATAGTTTCGTGCTTGTTTTCTTAACTCATCTTTATCTATATATCCATTTTGTTTAACACAATTTGTTAATAAGTCTCTCATTGTAACTACATCTAAGTTATAAATAAAACATAAATTGTTAATTAGTTCTTTTAATTCTTTTGTGAATGCTTTTTCATTTATTATGTTTGTATTTATACCTGATGTTAAAAGTTCAAAGTCTATTGCATCTTTTATATTAATTTTTCCTGTTTTTGTATGAATTATATCTTCATTCTTAATATAGGATGATCCAGCGACTGGTGCAAAGACTTTATCAAATGTAGTTGTTATATTTTCATAATCTTTTATATTTATTCTTGGTATTTTATAAAAGTTTACTATTCTTTCATATTCTGTTTTTCCTATGTTGTTATATAAAACTATATTTAAAATTGGATGATTTAAAAAATCTTGTGCAGATAATGGTGAATATAATACATATAATAAGTTATTTATATGGTCTTTTTTTAGATATGTTTTTAGTAACCCTACGGCTTCTAACTTTTCTCTTGCACTTGTTATATCTTCAAGAGACATTCCTATTATACTTTGTAAATGATGGTGAGTTAGATTTCTTGTCATTATTTCATTTTTTTCTAAATCATTTAAAAGAGTATAATATAAGGAAATAGCTTGATGCCCTATTATAGGTTGATATAGATCTATTAATATTTTTTTATCTATTTCTGTTATAATACTTTTATTTATAACTATATAATTATCTGCTGGTAAGATCATTTTATCATTCCTTTCTACTTATAATTATACAATATATATTTTTAATTTTAAATATTTTTATTATCTATTTTAGTTGCTGTTTTACCAAATATTATTTTTGAGAATTCTGTTAGTTTTAAGAATTGTTTTTCATCTAAATCATTTATATTGACATAGTATTTTTTGTTTATTATTTTTTTATTTATATTTTTAATTAAGAAAATATCCTCTAATTCTAGATATATAGGACTATTTTTTATAAAGTTTACTTTTAAATCTATAATATCTTGAAAGAATTCTATTTCATCTTCTTTAGTTAGTTCTAATATAAGTCCATATTTACTATTTTGATAAACATAAACATTATATAGTCCTGATATATCTTGTATTCTTTTTTTCTTTAATTTTAAAACTATGTCTTTTATAAAACCATATATTTCTTCTTCTTTTTCTAATGATTCATTTATTAATTTTTTATTTATAAATATATAAATTAAGTTATCTTTTAAAGTTATCTTCACAAGCAACACCTAATTTATTGTATGAAAAAAGGAATAATTTGTTATGAAATTAATCCTTCTAATTCTTTTAATATATTTTCTTTTCCTTCTTTTGTTTCAGATGAGAATGTATAAAAATTATCTCCTACTTCTAAAGCTAAAGTATCTAATATTAGTTTTTTTGCTTTGGCTTTTTTACTATTTGGTAGTTTGTCAGCTTTTGTTGCTACAATAGTTGTAGGAACATGATAATATTTTAGAAATTTATACATAATGATATCATCTTCACTTGGTTTATGTCTTAAATCCACAAGTAAATAGACTCTTTTTAAGTTTTGTCTTTTTTCTAGATATTCCTCGATCATAAGACCAAACTTCTTTTGCTCTTGTTTGCTAACTTGTGCATATCCATATCCTGGAACATCTACAAAATAAAACTCATTATTTAATAAATAGAAATTAAGATTTCTTGTTTTTCCTGGTGTTTGTGATGTTCTTGCTAATTTTTTATTATTAGTAATTGTATTTATAAAACTACTTTTACCTACATTACTTCTTCCTAATAGTAAAAATTCACTTAATCCATCTAATGGATATTGACTTCTTCTTACTGCACTTACTATTAATTCTGCACTATTTATCTTCATTTTCGTCACACTCCTTGATATAGGATTCTGCTACTTTATCTAATTTTTTTATTAGAGCATCATATTCTTCAAATGATGGAATTCTAGCACCAGATGCTAAGGAGTGTCCTCCTCCATTAAATTGTTCTGCTGTTTTATTTATTGAAGGTCCTCTTGATCTAATTGATACTTTAACAAGATTTGATTTAACATCTTCCATAGCAATTGTCCAAATTAATAATTCATTAACATTATTAAATTCGTTTATTATTCCTCCGGTTGATGCTCCATCTATATTTAGCTTTTGTAATGTTTCGTTACTAACTCTAACATATCCTACTCCATTTTCTGTTATTTTCATGTTGCTTGCTATAAATCCTAAAAGTGCCATTTCTGAAAATGATCTTCTATAAAGATCTGCATAACAGGTAGTAATATCTAGCTCATAATCTCCAATTAGTTTTGATACGTTTTTAAATGTATCAGAACTTGAATTATTAAATAAAAATCTATTAGTATCTGCTACGATACCTTTAAATAAGTTTTCGGCTATTTTTTTATTTATTTTTAGTTTTGTTTCATATAATAAATCTGTTATCATCTCTGAAGCACTTGATTTTTTATCATTAATTAATTCTATATCACAAAATGTTTCTATGTATGGATGATGATCAATTTTAATACTATATTTATATGGAATTTGCTCTATTAAATCTACTCTTTTTTTATCTGGTGTATCTACTACAATAAGTAATATATCATCTAAAGATTCTAAATCAATGATACTATCTAAATGCCCCATATGTAGGAATTTTGCTATAACATTTCCTACTGCAAAAACATTTTTTTCTGGAAATGTTAATTTTATTGAATCTCTTAATGCTATTTGACTTCCTAATGCATCTGGATCTCCATTTATATGTCTTGCAATTACAATATTATTATATTTTTTTATAGTATTATATATCTTTTTATACATCTTTATCATCCATTCTATTATTTTACAAATTTATATGCATCTTTTACTATCATTATTTCTTCGTTTGTTGGTAAAACTTCTGCTCTTACTTTTGAGTCTTCTGTTGTAATTATTCCTTCTCTATATTCTCTAAATACTGCTATATTATTATTTTTTTCATCATCTATTTTTATACCTAAGCAAGATAATTTATCTAATACTTTTTTTCTTTCGATTGGACCATTTTCTCCTACTCCAGCTGTAAATACAATGCTATCTACGTTGCCTTCTAATTCTATATAGTATTTTCCAATAAATTCTGCTATTCTATTACAATACATATCTAAAGCAAGGGACGCTTTTTCGCTTCCGTTATTTATTTCTTGTTCAACATCACGACAATCTGCATATCCTGTCATTCCTAAGAAACCACTTTTTTTATTTAATTCTGTTGTTACTTCTCCTACACTTTTTCCTGATTCTTTACATACATATTCAATTATTGAAGGATCTATATCTCCACTTCTTGTTCCCATCATAAGTCCTGCAAGAGGAGTAATACCCATTGTTGTATCAAAGCATTTTCCATCTTTTATACAAGCAATTGATGCTCCACTTCCTATATGACAAATAATTAAATTAACATTTTCTTTATTTAGTTTTTCTTTCATTGTCTCTGTTATATATTTGTGACTTGTGCCATGGAATCCATATTTTCTAACTCCATATTTTTCATACCATTCATATGGAACTGGATACATATAGTTAAAATCAGGCATTGTTTGATGGAATGCTGTATCAAATACTGCTACGTTTATAACATTTGGAAGTTCTTTTTTTATTGCTTCTATTCCTGCTAAATTTCCTGGATGATGAAGTGGACCTAATTTAGTTAATTCTTTTATATCTTCCACTACTTGATCTGTTATAACAACTGAATCAGAATATTTTTCTCCACCATGTAAAACACGATGTCCTACTCCTTTTATTTCATCTAAAGATGAAACTATTTTATTATCTAAAAGTTCTTTAATTAAAACTTCTACTGCTTCTGTGTGATCTTTTAATGGTGCTGATCTTTTAATTTTTTCACCATTTATTTTTATTGTCCAGAAACAATCTGGTGCTCCTATTTTTTCTATATAACCATTTATTAAAACTTTTTCTTCTGGCATTTCATATAATTGAAATTTTAATGATGAGCTACCAGCATTTACACATAATACTTTCATATATTACCTCTTTCTTTTTTTATATACATATAATACCATAGTTATAAGGTTTTATCTAGTAATTTTTATTTTATATATTTATTTATTACATCTTTTACTAGAAACTTATATTCTATTTTATTATTATTTGTTTCTTCATATTCTAAATTACATATAGGTGGAAATAATACACACCACCAGTTGTTTCCCTCACCATTTCCTATTGTTATATATAAAGATTCATACATTCCTTCTTCATATTTTACTCCTTTATATATTTTTTCTGGAAAGTAGTTTTGGCCATAATTTATAGTAAATTCTTTATTATAATTATTTAATTTTAAAGTTTGTTCTATCTTTTGTTTATAGTTATCCATATTGTTTTTAATAATTGTTCTTGATTCATCAATTGATGTTATATTTTCTTGAGTTTTACTAAGTTCTTGTTCTAAAGATTGTTTTACTTTTGTTTTTATATATTGATCATATGCACTGTTAGAGTTTGCTACTATTCTTAATCTTATTGCATCTTTTGGTATAATATAATAATTATTATCTGTTTTTCCTATTACTATTATTGTTATTATAATTGCTATAATGATTAATGTTTTTTTCATTTAAAAATCACCCTCAATTATTTAATGGGTGATTTTATTATTTTTTATTCACTTATTATAAAATTTATTATTTTATATTAGTTATAAATGCAAATCTATCTTTTCCTGTATAGTCTTTTTCTATTGATACTGTTATATTTTTTAAATATTTATTTGCAATATTTATAATATCTTGTCCTTGTTTATAACCTATTTCAAATGCTATAAAGAATTGATCATTTAGATAGTTTAGACATTTCTTTAGAATTTGATCATAAAAATATAAACCTTTGTCTTTTGCATATAAAGCTATATGTGGTTCATTATTTTTTACTATATCCATTACTTCTTCTTCATAATCTATATATGGCGGATTACTTATGATAACATCGTATTTTTTTTCTATATTAGAGTATATATCACTTAAAATGAAGTTAACATTAGTGTTATTTATTTTATTGTTTTCTTCAGCTACTTTTAAGGCTTCTTTTGAGATATCAACTGCATCTATACTTGAATTTAACTTTTTATTTAAAGTTATTGCAATACAGCCAGTACCTGTTCCAATATCTAGAATATTTACCTTTTTATTAAAATATTTATTTATATATTTTATTGTTTTATCTACTAATAATTCTGTTTCGAATCTTGGTATTAAGGTATTTTTATTAACCTTAAAGTAATAACCATAAAAATTAACATTTCCTATTATGTATTGAACTGGAATGCCATTTTCTAATTCTTTTATTGCTGTTTCTAAATCTTTATTTTTTAAGTATTTTTTTAAATACTCTATCTCTTTTTTCATAATCTACCTCTTGATTATTTGTTATTAAACCTTTTATATATTGCTTTACCTCATCATCTTGATAATCTGGAAAAAGAAAGATATCTATATTTTTCACTTCATAATGTTTAGTAATTTTTTCACATTTGATACACCATAGATCTTTAATATGCCCTGTAGTTTTTTGTCTATTTGTTCTTCTGAAAAGTGGAAAGGCGCTTCCACATTCTAAACAAATTAGATTTGTCATATCTGCAACTGATTTTTTCAAGAGTTATTCTCTTCCTTCTAATTTTCTTTTTTGATCTTCATTTATTAGGGCTTCAATTATGTCATCTAATTCCCCTTCCATTACACGATCTAGTTTATTTATTGTAAATCCTATTCTGTGATCTGTAACTCTATTTTGTGGGTAATTATATGTTCTTATTTTTTCTGATCTATCTCCTGTCCCTATTTTATCTTTTCTTGTTAATCCTAAAGCTTCTTCTTGTTTTCTTTTTTCTTCTTCATATATTTTTGATTTTAATATTTGAAGTGCTTTTTCTTTGTTTTGAAGTTGACTTCTTTCATTTTGACAAGTTACTACTATTCCAGTTGGAATATGAGTCATACGAACTGCACTGTCTGCGGTATTAACTGATTGTCCTCCTGCTCCACCTGAACGATATACATCTATTTTTATATCACTTTCTTTTACTTCTATATCAACATCTTCTGTTTCAGGCATAACTATAACTGTTGATGTTGATGTATGAATTCTTCCACTTGATTCTGTTTCTGGTATTCTTTGAACTCTATGTGCACCACTTTCATATTTTAATTTTGAATATACACTGTCACCTTTTATCATGAATTCTATTTGTGAAAAACCTCCAGATGAACTATCTTCAGCATTTAAAACTTCTATTTTCCAACCTTGTTTTTCAGAATATCTAGAATACATTCTAAATAAGTCTCCAGCAAAAATATTTGCTTCATCTCCACCTGCTGCTCCACGAATTTCCATGATAACATTTTTACCATCGTTTTCATCTTTTGGAAGTAACAATATTTCTAGTTTTTGTTCTAACTCTGTCTTTTTTGGCTCCAATATAAGAAGTTCTTCTTTAGCCATATCTTTTAATTCATTATCATGTAACAATTCTTTATCACCTTCAATGTTTGCTAAAACTTCTTTATATTCTTTATACACATTTACTGTTTCTTCTAAAGATCTTTGTTCTTTGGATAATTTTGTTAGTAAACTTATATTATTTAAAGTTTCTGGTTTTACTAATTCTTGTTCTAATTCACTATATCTTTGTAGTATTGTTTCTAATCTATCTATCATTTTATCACCTCTTATTACAGAAAAAAGACTTATTCTTCTTGTTCTAAGTCCTCTTCATCTACTATTACTAGATTTTTATATTCTTCAGTTGTATCATCACTTTCTTGTTCATCTAAATAACTAATATTTGTATCATCTTCATCTTCAACTGGTTCATCATCGTAATCTTCTTGTTCTTCTATTTCTTCATCATCATCTTGAGAAATTAAATCTGCTACTTTATGATTTTCTTTTAAGTCCCATGAACCATCTTCTAAAGTTAAAAATCTTTGATCTTTTGTAAGTGATGTATAAAAAGCTCCTATCTTATTTTCAAAAGCTTTTTTTGGCATTTCAAGTAGTTCTACTATTTCCTTAAATAGATCCGCTGTTGATTTTTTACCTTCTTCTTTTATTAACATATGTGCTATATCGTTATACGACATAACCTCTAAATCTTCTTTTTTCATATCTTTTAATTTCATGTTATTCCTCCTACATTTCGTTAGGTATAGATATACCTAA
>CAKORS010000003.1 GCA_934101605.1 uncultured Bacilli bacterium | reverse complement strand
ATATAAAATTAATATTCTCATCATATATACTTTTATTAATATTAAAAACATTATTTACCAAAGAAAAACCAAATATCTTTAGTTTTTACATAACATCAATATTTAATATCATAATATTTTTAATAATATACTTACCAATCTACTATATATTTGGAGAAAACCTAGTTGTAACACTTACACTTTATAGTATAACAATTATAATTAGTAATATATTTAAAGAAAAAATAAAACCAAAGAAAAACTTAAATAAACTATCAATAATTCTAATTATAATAACATACTTAATCTTTACTCTTTTTTCTTATTTTCCACCATCTATAAACATATTTATAGATAAACCAAATAATATGATAGGTCTTAAAAAAATATACAAATAAAAAGGCATAATGCCTTAAATTAAACTCTTTCTAGTAAATATTTCTATATCTTTATTACAATAAACTTTTACACTACCTTCATACATAGTCTTAACAAAACCAAGCCCATTAATAACAATATCTTTTCTAAATTTAAAATCAACATCAGTTGATGCTAAATCCTTCAACTTATCATTTCTTTTAGATCTTATTCTTTTTACATCTAAATCATTAGAAATAAATAAAGTAAAACTATTTTCTTCACCATTTTCATAATCAATTCTTAAATATTTATCTATTATTAAAGCTTCTCCAGGTCTCATTTGATAAGTTCTTGGCTTTATTTCTTTTTTTATTTGAACATGTTTTATATCTTCCACTGATAAATAATTTAATATATTACCATCATCTACTAAACCAGGAGTATCTACTAAAGTAAAATCTTTTAATTTTATTTTTATATCACTTAAAGTAGTCGAAGGCATTGGAGATATAGTTATAGTAGAAGTAGATAAAGAATAATTATCTACTATTTTATTTATTAAACTTGACTTTCCAGCATTAGTAGATCCTACTACATATACATTTGGAGTTTTATGTTTTCTTATAAGTTTCATTAAAGCATCTAAATTATAATTATTTGATGAACTAACCATCACTATATCTAAAAGCTTTAATTGATCTTTATCATAATAACTTAAAAACTTATCATCATTTATATCACTAGGTAAAGTATCCCTTTTATTTAAAACTAAAATAGTCTTATTAGTTTTAAGATATTTTAAAACATCATTAATATCACGAGGAAGTTCCATTATATCCATAACATATAATACTAAAGATTTAGTCTTACCAACTTGAGCTAATATATCTTTATATTCTTGATTATCTTTCATAACAAATTCATAATCACCATAATTTCTCATCTTAAAACAACGCATACAAAAATCATTAGTCAAAGTATTAGTATAACCCTCTAATAAAACATTATTATCTTGAAGTTCTACTCCACATCCTAAACACTTCTTAATCATAAAACTTATTCCTTTCAAAACCATACTTCTTATTAAGTTTTTTTATAATAAACCCCTCTAACTTTCTATTAAACTTAGTAATAGAAAGTTCATCATTATTTATACCATTTACTAAAACAGTAGTAAAATGCATCTTATTACCTCCATATACATCAGTAATAAGTTGATCTCCTATCATACATAAATCATCACTCTTACAAGAAGAAATTTTAAGTATTTTTTTAAAACCATGTCTTAAAGGCTTTAATCCTCTCATAACAAAAGAAACCTTACATTCTTTAGAAAACTTACCTATCTTCTCTTCATTAAAAGTATTAGATAAAATTAATATATTAAAATCTTTTGATAATTTCTTAAATAAATCTTTTAATTTTTTTGAAACTTTATAATTACCTTTTTCTACTATTGTATTATCAAAATCATATACTAAAGTATTAATTCCTAAATCCTTTAATTTCTTATAATTTATATCATAAATACTATTAAAATACATATTAGGTAAAAAATTACTCATAATATCACCATATATATAATACCACAAATAAAGAAAAAATAGAATATCAGCTTCTATTTTCTCTTTCTTGTAAAATCATCTAAAGTCATTTGATAAATATCTTGAGTAAAATTACTAGTTCTTTTAGAATTTATTAGATTATCATACGGACTTTCCTTAAATAAATCATCGAATTTATATCTTGCATAACTTGCAAGCTTAATAGTAAATAATCTAACATCCCTTTCATCACTTAATAAAGATGAAGGATCATTTATATAACTATCTATTAAAGATAACATTGCAATCTTATAGTTAACATGATTATCATTAAATACGTTATTTAAAGAATTATTAGGAACCTTAATTCCTTCTTTTTTCATATTATCTATTAAAGAAGAATTACTCATACCATAAAAAGTATCATTTATAAGTCCTAATAACTCTCCATATCCCTTCTTATTTCCAAAAGCTGAAATCATAAAACCAGTAATAGATTTCTTTAAAGAATCTAACTTTTCACGTTTCTCTAATAAAGATTTAAAAGAATTATTTAAAGTATCTACTTTCTTATCAAAATTATCAATTATATCTTTATTTACATCTAAATTAATAGAAACATCTTTATAATCTACTCTTTTAATTTTATTATCCAGCAATTTATTATAATATGTATTAGGTAACATATGATTCTTCTTTTTAAACTGATCTTTTAAAATAGCCCCTGTCTTAGCCCCTAATAAAATATATCTTTCTTTAACTTCACTATCAAACATACTAATATCATCCGCTATAGAAAAATATTTTTTATTATTAAAAACACAAATTCCATTATAAAGAGACTCTAAAATATTCATATCTAAATATCCAAAAAACAACTCTCTATTCTTTTTATAATCTTTATAAGCATCTCCAAAAAAAGATCTTAGCATCTCTTTAGAAAAAGCATCCATATATCCCCAATTAAAATATTTATATTCCGCGTATCTTTTTTGTTTTTCATCTTCGTCATAAAAATTTTCTTTTTCTATTCTTTCATAAGTAATCTTTTTAACGGCTTCTCTACGTGTTATTTTATATAAATAACGCATATCGTCACTTCTTAACTTACAATTCATAACCTCACCCTTTAAAACGCTTACATTATATCATAAAAAGGATAATCTGTAAAGATTATCCTTCTTTAATATCCCCAATAATAAGTTTTTTAAGTTCTTCATCTTGATCACTAAGTAAGAAATTATATGAATCCTCTTTAGCTTTCAATAAAAGTTCATAATCTTGTTTTATATTAGCAATCTTAAATGACATATCACCACTTTGTTTTGTCCCAAATAAATCCCCATGTCCTCTTAATTTAAAGTCCTCTTCACTTATTAAAAATCCATCACTAGTATTTTCCATTACTTTAAGTCTTTTAGCTTCATGATCACTAATTAAAACACATTTTGATTCAAAATCATTTCTTCCTACTCTTCCTCTTAATTGATGAAGTGTTGAAAGACCAAATCTATCAGCATCAAATATAACTATCATTGTAGTATTAGGAACATCTACTCCAACTTCTATAACAGTAGTACTAATCAAAATATCAGTATCTCCATCTTTAAATAACTTCATAGCACGATCTTTTTCTACTTGAGGCATCTTTCCATGAACTACCCCAACTTTATACTTATCTTTAAAAGCTATTTTCATCTTTTCTTTAAGTTCCATAGTAGTATTAAGATCCATAGAAGAAGATTCAGAAATTAAAGGTGAAATAACATAAATTTGATGCTTCATCTTTAATTCTTCATACATCATATATAATACATCTTTTATTTCACTACTATTTTTTAAATAAGTTTTAATAGGTTTTCTTCCATTAGGTAAAGTTTTAATAGTAGAAACATCCATATCTCCATATATAGTAAGAGCATAAGTTCTTGGTATAGGAGTAGCACTCATATATAAAACATCGGGTTTTAACCCCTTATTATTTAAATTAGTTCTTTGTAAAACTCCAAATCTATGTTGTTCATCAGTTACAACAAGTCCTAAATTACTATAACAAACATCTTCTTGAATTAAAGCATGAGTTCCTACAACTATATCAATTTCTCCATTCTTTAATTTCTCTCTTATTTCATCTTTTTTAGATTTTCTTAAACTTCCTGTAAGAAGTTCTACTCTAACATTAGTATTAGCTAAAATACTTTTAAGTGTAGATAAATGTTGCATAGCAAGTATTTCAGTAGGAACCATTAAAGCTCCTTGATAACCAGCTAAATAATTAGCATACATAGCAAGAATAGATACAACAGTTTTTCCACTTCCAACATCTCCCTGTAATAATCTATTCATTCTTCTAGGTTTTTTTAAATCTTCTAATATATCATTTAAAACATCTTTTTGATCTTTAGTTAAACTATAAGGTAAAGAATTTATTATATCCTCTAAAGTATTAGTATCAATATTTTTCTCTAATCCATTTTTAACACTTTTATTCTTAATCTTAAGATAATTAATTCTGGTCATAAATTGAAATAACTCTTCATATTTAAGTCTATTAGTAGCAATCTCAAGTTTCTCTTTAGTAGTAGGATTATGAACAATATTTAAAGCAGTTTTCTTATTTAAAAAATCATATTTTAAAGTAATACTATTAGGAATATAATCAATTAAATCATTTCCATATTGCATTAAAGCAGTATTAATATAACTAGATATATTCTTAGAAGTCATACCAACTGTTCCATGATATACAGCTTCTATTTTCTCACCTCTAGGAAGAAGACCAAGTCTTATATCAGAAGCCATAATAATATTTTTACTCTTCTTAAATACACCAAAAACAGTAATATTAGTTCCTACAGTTAAATTTTTCTTTAAAAAAGCTCTATTAAATATAGAAACCCCAACAACCATCTTATCAGTAGTAACTACTCTTAAATTCATTTTATTTAAATTACCCTTAAGTCTAAGTAAAATGGGAACAGAATCTATTTTTCCATCTATTATAACTTTTTCATCCTCTTCTGCAATACTTAAATCACTCTTTTTTATAACATCATATCTATAAGGATAATGTGAAACTAAATCCATCACAGTATTAATATTCATTTTATTAAGTATCATTGAACTTTTAGGACCAACACCCTTTACTTTATCAACACCTATCACCGTCACCACGTCCTTTGTAATCTCCCATATTATATCATAAAAATTAAACTTTTTCAAAATAAAAAATGCCAAATAAGCATTTTTATTTTCCACTCAACATATTAGCACTTATAGTCTTACCTAATTTAATCTTAGGCTTTTTATCTCCTCTAGATTTAAATATCTTCTTTCTATTTACAATAATTAAAACTATAGCACAAATAACTAATAATAAAGAAATAGATAATAATATCTTCTTAACTAAAACACCAGTCTTAACAACTTTTATAGTATATATAGTTTTTTCTCCACTTGGACTTATAACAGTTATTTTAATCTTACTTCCATCTTTTAAATTAGCATTACCAGTTATCTTAAGATCACTCTTAGAATTATCAGTTTCAGCAGTTATATTTAAACTATTTTCATTCTTTATTCTAACTGTATAATTTAATGTTTTTTTATTAAATTTAATATCATATCCTTCAATATATAATAATTTTAAATACCCATTACTAGATAATTTTTCATCTGTTCGAGCCCTATCTACATATATTGTATATATCTTTTGTTCTCCAACTACTGAAGTAACTGTAATTACAATAACATTATCTCCAACTTTCAAATCTTCTCCACCAGTTATAACAATAGTAGAATCAGACTGTAAAGCTTCTGCATTAACATCTATTTTCTTTACACTATTTTTAACACTAACTTTATATTCAAAAACATTCTTATCAAAAGATAAATTGCCATCTGATAAAGTTAAACTCTTTAAAAGAGCTTGTGACTCATTATTTTGATTACTTTGATTATTAGAATTATTATTAGAAGTATTACTTCCTCCACCATTTGAAACATTAGGTCTTGTAATAATTATTCTATAAGTTCCAACTTCTCCCTTTTCAGATTTAATCTTAATATCATATGTATTAACACCAGTATTAACACTAACAGTTCTAGGTCCATATCCTGAAACAAATGATGATTTTAAATTCATTAATGAAGCACTTATAACAACGCTAGATACATTACTATCAACAACAGCAGTATAAGTTGATGTATTAGAATTAAACTGAGGAGACAACTTAGCATTAGAAACACTTAACTTAGCAAGCCTTGCATCATTATTTCTAGTATCATATCTATTAATATTAATAGTGTATACTTTTATAGAACCATCCTCTGCTCTAACCTTTAAAGAAATAATATTATTTCCATAATCAAGATCAACAGATCTAGGCTCATACCCTGTAACAAAAGTTGCTTTATTACTACTTAAATTAGCTCTTATAGTAGCTTTAGAGTCATATGTTGTCACATTATAATTAGTAATATCAGATTCAAAATTAAATCCTAAACCATCTATAGTAATACTAGATAAGTTATTATCACTAGATAACTCTTCTGCATTAACAAAGACAGGTAATAATAAAACACTTAATATCATAATAAAATATAACAATTTCTTCTTCATACTTTCCCCTCATATCTTTTACTATACTAATATTCTACCATTAAAATACAATTTATAAAACATAATTTATAAAAAATTTATTAACTTTACACAATTAATTTTTAAAAAAACTGTTGACATTTTACATATTTCGATTATAATAAAAATCACCAATTCGGTTTTAGGCGAATTGGATGCTAGTATCACACTAGCCAACCCCTTTTTATTCTTTTTATTGAAGTCGTTCCTCAGGGGGTACGACTTCTTTTTTTGTCTAAAAATTAAAATATTAATATAAAAAAGACTTAGTCTTTATTTTCATAATCACTAAATCTTTTCATAGCTTCTTTCTTATTTAATTCTAATAATTCACTATCTTTATTAATAAAATATCTATTTTCTCTTTCAAATATCTCATCGTATAATTTAAAATCAGCCTTACTATCTAAATTAAATTTATTATCAGTTGGATTATATCTAAATAATGGAAAATATCCAGAATCCACAACTAGTTTTTCTTCCTTTATAGAATCTTTCATTCCTGTTCTAATACCATGAGCAATACATGGAGCATAAGCAATTATAATTGATGGTCCATTATAGTTATTAGCCTCATTAAAAGCTTTTATAACTTGATTATAATTAGCTCCTAAAGATACTGTTGCAACATAACAATTAGGATAAGTAAGAGCAATCTTTGCTAAATCTTTCTTAGGAGTTTTCTTGCCATCTTTAGCAAATTTAGCAACCGCCCCAAGTCTTGTTGATTTAGAAGATTGGCCTCCAGTATTAGAATAAACCTCTGTATCTAATACTAAAATATTTATATTTTCATTATTAGCAATAACATGATCAATACCAGAAAATCCTATATCATAAGCCCAACCATCTCCACCGATAGCCCAAATACTTTTTTCTTTTATATACTTCTTAAGAGGAATCATTTCTTTAAAGTCATCATAATCTAACTCATTATAAACCTTAACTGATACTTCTTTAGAATAATTATTTAAATACATTAATGCAAGTTCTTTGTTATGAGAATTTAATTTTTCTAAATTATCTCTCATAACTTTTTTTATTTTTTCTTGCATAAAATCCTCGGATAATCTCATTCCATATCCAAATTCAGCATTATCTTCAAATAAAGAATTAGCCCATGGCACACTATAAGGAGTATTAGGAACACTAGCACCATATATAGATGAACAACCAGTAGCATTAGCTATAATTAAATTATCCCCAAATAATTGAGTTAAAAGTTTTAAATATGGAGTTTCACCACAGCCACTACAAGCTCCACTAAATTCAAATTTAGGTTTTACAAAACCTATACTCTTAACATTAGGCTTTACATCAAGTTTTTTCTGACTAACTGTTTGTAAATAATTATATGATTCTAATAAGTTTTCACACTCTTCATTAAATTTCTTCATGCTAAGAGCCTTAGTAGGACAAACACCTGCACATAAACCACATCCAGTGCAATCTAAAGGAGAAATACCAATACTAAATTTATAATCACTACCTCTTTCATCTCTAATATTTTCCTTAACACAACTAGGAGCATTTAAAACTTCTTGATCATCCAAAAGATATGGTCTAATAACAGCATGAGGACAAACAAAAGAACATAAATTACACCCTATACATTTCTTACTATCATAATAAGGTAATAAACTTGCAATACCACGTTTTTCAAGTCTAGATAAACTAGGTTCAAAAGTTCCATTTTCTCGGTTTAAGAAACTAGAAACAGGAAGTAAATCTCCTTTATTATGTTCTAAATAAGAGAAAATAGAATCATCAACTTCTTCCATTACGATATCACTATCAATATCTTTAATATCTACACACTCTAAATATTTTAATGCATCAGAAACAGCATTAATATTAGAATTAACAACATCACTACCCTTACGATCAAAATTATTATGAATCATATCTATTATTTGTTTTTTAGCTCTACCCTCATTAATAAAACTATTTAAATGAATAATAGCCGTTTCCATAATCATACTTATCTTAGTAGGAATATTATTATCTCTTGCTATTTTAGAAGCATTTATAATATAAAATTTTAATTTCTTTTTCTTTATTGTATTAATAACCTCTAAAGGTAATATATAAGAAAGCTTATCTTTAGAATACTCAGTATTAAGTAAGAATACTCCTTCCTCTTTGATTCCGTCCAAAACATCATAACGTCTTAAATAAGTATCTTTAGAAACAACAACAAAAGATGGATTCTTAACATAATAAGGCTTATCTATTTTCTTATTATCAAATCTTAAATGACTTATAGTAAGACCACCAGACTTCTTAGAATCATAATAAAAATATCCCTGAACAAAATCTTTATATCCTACAATTTTCAATATATCTTTAGATGCTGTAATCATTCCATCAGAACCGTACCCATAAATAAGCATATCAAAACAATCATCATTAAATTTAGTATTAGTAGGTTTTAAACTAAGTTTAGTAACATCATCAGTTATACCTATAGTAAAATTACGACTAGCAGCCTTATCTAAATATTTATATGCAGTCTCAATATCATTTAAAGTAGTATCTTTACTACTTAAACCATATCTTCCTCCAACTACATCTATATTTAAATTTTCTTTTTTTATCACTTCACAAACATCTAAATATAAAGGCTCTCCTACACTACCAGCTTCCTTAGTTCTATCTAATACAGCTATTTTCTTAACCCCTCTAGGTAAAACATTTAAGAAATAGTCTTTAGAAAATGGTCTATATAAATGAACCTCAATAAGTCCTAAAGAATCATCATTAAGCTTTTCTATAAGTTCTCTTACAGTAGAACAAACAGAACCCATTGCTACTATAACTTTAGTAGCCTTTTTAGATCCATAATAATTAAAAGGTTTTAAATTAAGTCCACTTATATCATTAATATCTTCCATATAACTATTAACAATATCAGGCAATTCATTATAAAATCTATTTCTAGATTCTACAGTTTGAAAATAAATACTATCTCCTTCATTTGTTCCTCTAGTAGTAGGATTATCAATATCCATAGATCTATTTCTAAATTGATCTAAAGAATCTTTATCAATAAGCTTCTTAACCTTTTTCATATTTAATAAAGAAACTTTATTATATTCATGACTAGTTCTAAAACCATCAAAAAAGTTTACAAAAGGAATTCTTCCCTTTAAAGTTGATAAATATGCAACAGATGTAATAGCTTGTATCTCTTCTACACTTGAAGAAGCAATAATAGCAAATCCTGTAGATCTTGTAGCATAGATATCAGAATGATCTCCCATAATTGATAAAGCATGAGTTGCAATAGTTCTAGCAGCAACATTTATAACACAAGGTAAAAGCTCCCCAGCTATTTTATACATATTAGGAATCATTAAAAGAAGACCTTGACTAGCAGTATAAGTAGTAGCCAAAACTCCATTAGTAAGCATTCCATGAACTGCAGCTATAGCACCAGCTTCACTTTGCATCTCAACAACTTTTACTTTATCACCAAAAAAGTTTGTTTTACCACTTGATGCAAAAACATCAACATTTTCAGCCATTGTAGAAGCTGGAGTAATTGGATAAATACAAGCAGCCTCACTAAACATATAAGAGACTAAACTACAAGCTTTATTTCCATCTAATATTTCATATTTCATCATATCACCTACTACATTATATAACAAAAAAAGAATAGAAACAATTCTATTCCTTAAGTTAACTACAATTAGTGCCTAACCAATTAATAACTTTATCATCAGCACCACCCCATGCAGAGGTACTCCAACTAACTGAATAATCGCTTGAACATTTTCCTTCTATATTAATCGTCTTTAAATTTGTGTTTCCTAAAAAAGCACCTCTTACCATAGTTTCAACACTTGACGGTATGGTAATAGTAGAAAACTTTGTATAATCAAATGCATTAGAATTTATAGTTTTTAAATTTGGTGGCAAAGTTATCTTATAAACATTCTTAGAAGTTGTTGTTCCTTTAAATGCTCCAACACCTATAGTGTATACCCTGCTATCACTATCTTGAGCAAAAACAATTGAACTTGTATCCGATAAATTATTTAAAGCTTCTCCATTATTGTAAACTGACGAAACATATTTCCCGTTTATTTTTATTGGTATTTGTGGATGTGGTTTCAGTGATGTTGCTTTCTCCGTAAACCCAGTTATAACATAAGTATCATTCTCACATCCAGAACCAGTCGCTATACCACCATTACATAATTCATAAGTAAATTTACAATCTGGAAACTTAGCAGTAACCCCACTACCAAAAACAGAAGCTATAGTCCGATTAGTACTGGTTCCATAAACTTTAAAATCACCTAATCCACATTTTCCCTTTATTGTCACGTCTGCCATACTAACTCCAATAAAAGCACTAGCCCCAATAGATTCAACATTAGATGGAACTATTACAGATGTAATTCCAGTTGATAAAAAAGCAGAATTTCCAACCCATTTTAAACTTTCTGGTAATGTAACAGTTTTAATATTACTATGTTGATAAAATGCATAGTTTCCTATATAAACATATCCTTCAGGTATGATAATAGACTTTACATTACCAACACTACCAGATATAGCAGAAGAACCATTACTTATTGAAGATACCTTAACTCCATTAATTTCTGAAGGAAAAGTAAGAATCGTATCACTTCCATTATATCCTGTTATGACATAAGTTCCAGAATCACAAATACTCTCACCACCGCTACTACATTCTCTATATAACCATTCATTAGGAACTGTTACATTATACTCTATTTCATTTGTTTCTACACTAAATAAAGCATAAGATTTTCTAACATAACAAAATAAAATAAATAAAAAAGTAACTATAACAAAACCGCCTATAGAATATAATAACTTTTTATCTTTAATCCAATCATTAATATAGGATAATACTAAAAATATAAATACTAACAATAAAATTATTGATACAATTACATACACCATACTATCCTCCATTATTTTATCCATTGAGTAGCAATTATTTTAAGTTTTAATTTAAAGCTACCCAACATAGCTCTTTGAGAACTAGTTATATCACTAGGAAGAGCTAAACATATATAATTAGTACTAGAAGTAGAAGGTCTCATAGAATTTAAACTACCTATTAATTTACTATTACTAATAGTAATAGAATTACTTGTAGAACAAGTTGAATTATTAGATACCTTTAAAACACTACTAATAAGTTCTAATCTATCACCAGTTATTAAAGATGATGAAGTGCTATCATAAGCCTCAATTTGAAATTGAGGTCTAATAAAAATTGATGAATTATTATTGTTAACCGTAAAAGAATTAATTATTGATGTACCACTTTCTAAAGTAATATCATTAATTTCAGTATCATCAACAATATCAACATTCATAACTCCAGTAGAAAATTTATCACTATCTTTAATTTGACTTGTAAAATATGAAGAAGAAACTGAAACAATCCCTGATAATAAAACCAGAGAAAGCGAAAACATAATAATTACATTTTTTCCTATATTTTTATTCATGCTATTCACCATTTATTAAATATTGTCCTCACTCTAAAAGGGTGAAGACAATATATATTATTAATTACAATTAGTACCAATCCAAATAACCTCAGCCTCTTGGCCATTATAGTTTGCAGTATTCCAATTAGTACCTAAAGTAACATTTGATTTACAATTATTAATTGTTATTGTTTTAAGGTTTGGATTATTATAAAATGCTTCCACTCCAATTTCTGTCACTGAATTTGGAATATAAACACTTTCCAATACTGTATCATTAAATGCATTTGCAGCTATTTTCGAAACATAATAATTTGAAACCTCAATTCCATTACCTTGTGTAAATGTAGACGAAATAGTCAAATCCTTTATAACTTTCTTATAGTGAGTATTCAAATATCCTTTAATAGTGGCATAATTAACAGTAACTGTTTCATTTGTATCATTTGTTGTTGTATTTGTTGTAGATGTAAAATCATATCGTATTCCTTCACAACTAGCATCTGTATATACAGCATAATGTGAATACCTATACGGTTCTGTACATGTTGAATCATCACGTGAGCATCCCCCCTGATAGAATGAAAATGAACCAAACATTTTTTGCCCAATATTATATAGTTGTGACGTACTACCTGAACATTCATTAGGAATAATAGCAACTATATTTGCAACATCATTTCTTCCAACATATTCAAGATTTGCTGGAACATTTAAATAAGTAAGACCAGTTTCATCTAAAGCTGTTGATCCTATATAAATTAAAGTATCAGGTAAATTTAAATTAGTCATTTCACTATGACCTGTAAAAACACCTTCTTTAATAGCAGTAACATTCTTACCACCTAATGTTGATGGCACTGTTACACTAGCTTTATTTCCTGTATATTTAGTAATTATAACTCCAGTTACACAAGTTTTACTGCTATCTACTTCTACTCCTCCAGATACACTACAATCTTCCCAATCAAAATAGAAACTGTCTGAATCTAAGAAATTACCCGAATCTATAGCATTATCAGTAAGAACAGAATCATTGGTTCTAACACCTACAAATGTAGCAGACCCTGATAAAGTATTACTTAAATCAAATGTAACAGATTTATCACTAACAGTTGCATTAGCACTTATATCTGTAATAGATCCAACACTATATTTTAAAACCTTTTCTTCAGTAGCAGTATAAGTTCCAGGAAGTAATCCACTAAATGTTACAGATAAAGTCTTACCAGTAGCATCTTTTATCATATCTGATGAATTACTACTATCAAAAGTTAAAGCTTTATAATATGTATGTGATTGTCCTTCTAAATCAGTACCAGTAAGTTTATATATAAATGTTGCATCGCTTTGTTTTAAATCTAAGTCTGTAATTTTTTTGTTTATTGTAATAAAGCTATCACCAGTTATTTCAGTTGAGAATGTCCAGTAAATATCTGTTGATAAATTACTAAGTTCATTATTTATAAGTTCACCAGGCATAGTAATTTTTACATAAAAATCTTTAGATTGATCTTTAGTAAATGTTCCTAAGTTAATATCTTTCTTTATAGTATCTTCAGTTTCACTCCAAATAGGTCCACTATAAAGATTTGTTGTTGCACCCTTCTCTTTTATAGTTATAGTTGCATAAGATAATAACTTTTTAACCATCTCATTACTTTCAATTGATGAAGAATCAAAATCAGCCTTTAAATAAATATCTTTATCACTTGAATATTCATTTTTTATAGTCATAGTTTGAGTAATAGATGTTCCAGGGGCAATTTGCTCAAAATTCTCAAATAAATCTATTTCACCATTTTGAACTACAAATTTATCAGTTGGGTTAACAAATATAACTGCATTATTCAAAACATTGTTTTTATTTGTATCAGGAGCAGTAATACCTAAATCACTATAAGAAACCATCCAGAATGTTTCGGAAGCATTACCACCAGCTTGAATAAGTTCAACATTAACTACTACTTCAGCATATTTTCCTTGATAAGCATTGCCAGTATCAGCATCTAGTTTATAACTATTTAAAAATACCGGTGTTGTCTCATCACTAGCTAATATATCAGTATAATAATAGTAATTACCAATTTGTTTCCAATTAGTAGTATTATAATTAATTGTTATATTATCAGTAGCTAAAGCTTTATCAGCCTCAGTTTGAACCAAAGTATTATCACTATCTAAAGAGCTACCCCATTTTTTAATAACACTAACTCTAACTATAGCATCAATAGTTCCAGTATTTTTAACTTTAACAACCTTATTTAAAGTGTTCCCCGGAAATATTGGTTTTGATAAATCTGGATTAGTATCAACCACAACCTCACCACTTAAATGTCCTGTTTTAATTTTATTATTTACAGTTGTAGAAACTGTATAAGAATCATTTAAAGCATAACTTATTCCAAAATATGCTCCAATTCCTAAAATTATTAATATAACTATTATAATAATCAACTTCTTTTTATTCATTCTGTCACCTCTTTACTTAATTGAGTAAAGGCCTCAGTTGCATCAACAAATCCTTTAGATTGAATAGCCTCTGCACTAATTTTAATCTTAAAATTACCAGCAGTATCTACATCAGAATTTGTCCATTCTTTTGGTATTGTTAAATTATCAAATAAAGTAATCTTGTCATTTTGATTAAGTATAGTATTATAATTACAAATATAAGAAGAACCAACATTCTTACAACTAAGATTACTGTTAAAACTTAACATATTTGCTAATAATTTTCCTCTTTCACTAGAAGAATCCATTTTTATAACACTACCTGTTTCACCATCAATAAACTCAACAACAAATCTCGCATAAGAAGATCCTTGAGTAGCAGTAATAGTAGGAACCTTATCAATAACTTTACCAGGAACAACAATAATATCAGTATTATTATCCCAACCTGTTAATGTAATTTCTATATTTCCTAAAGATATAGTATCTTTAGTTGATGCTTGAGCAGTAAAATATGAATAAGCATACATAACAACACCAGTTAAAAATATAACTAAAATTATTATTACACTAAATAAAATAATTTTATTTCTTTTTTCTTTTTTATCTTCCATAATCTACCTCCTATTTCCAAGCCTCTGTATAACTGCTACCAGAAGGTTCTATTGACTCAGCATAAAATATTATATCAAATTTATTTTTATAAGCCTTAAGTTCAGCTGTTGTAGCAGTAGATTTAACCTTTATACTAGATAATAAATTAATTGGTGTAGTTCCTGTTACCATCTTTTCATAATAATAATATCCATCAGAACTATTATAAACCCAATTAGAATTTACTGAAAAATTCTCAAATAAATTACCAACATCACTATCTTCAAATAATAATTTAACTCTTACATAAACAGATGTAGCATTACTACTATTGTTTATAATTTGAAACTTAACAGGTATACTATCTCCAGGTTTAACATCTGATAACTGTTTTCCGTTATTAATTTCTTTTATTACTGTTATCTTATTATCCATAACAAAATTTGTAGCAACATCATTACTTCTACTAGTTAAATATGCATAAGTAACAGAAAAAGCAATAAGACCTAAAGCTATTCCAACAATAGCAAAAATAAGTATTCTTTTTTTCATTAATTACCCTCCCCACTAGATAAGTAATTTTCATATGCATACAATAACTTATCTTTTAAAGTATCTCCTTGAAGTTCTATAGAATCACTTTGTATTCCAACACCAGTAAATAAAAGTGAAACGCTATCATCAACTTGACCTTCAGTAAAATTAACTAACTTATAAGAATTAATTAAAGGTGTCGTAGTACTACCTGAAGTAAGAACTCCAGTTGTATAACCATAAACATAAGTATTCTCTTTAAAACCAGCTCCAGGTATAATTTTTAGAAGCTCCCATCCATCTAAAACACTATATGAAAATAATTCCATAGATGAAGCAGGCCCTGTAATTAAACCATCATCTCCAAATACTTTAACTGTAGCAATTGGATTTTCTACAATTAAATATACATAAGCATCAACATTACCAGTATTTGTTACAGTAACATTTTCAGAAACAATAGAACCACCTTTTACATGAACACCAAATTCACTTAAATTAGTAGTAATAGATACATTTCCTTTCTTAAAACTAATTGTTTTAACTTGAGGTTTAGACGTAAAATAAGCAATTGAAACACCTGCTACTATAGCAATAGCAACAAGTAACACACCTAAAGCCATAAAAATCATAGATTTTTTATTTTTCTCTTTCATATACACTCCTTCCACTATAATATAATAGTAGCATTAAACAACAAAAAAAACAACAAAAAAGTTGTTTTATTTTTATCAACTACAATAAGGTTCTTCACTATTATATCCATAACAAGAAATACAAACTAAATAATCATATTTTCCATTATTATTCACTATTTCCATTTTATTAATTTTACAAATATCTTGAGAAACCATACTATTTATTTCATCTAAAGATAAATCATAAGTATTATCATTATTACCCCATAAATTAAGCTGATTAGCTAAATTATAGTTCTTTAAAACAGTCTTAAGTTCACCCTCTAAAGACTTATATTCACTTATTCTTCTATCTTTAATTATCTTACTAAAACCAGAATAAGTAACAGTAGCAAGTATTCCAAGTATTAAAGTAACACATAAAACCTCAATTAAAGAAAACCCTTTTTTATTCATTATAATCCCATCTTTCTCTTTAATTCATCCTCATCCCAAATGGTAATACCTAAATTTTTTGCTTTTTCATATTTACTACCAGGATTTTCCCCCACTATTACAACAGAGGTCTTAGATGAAACAGAATCAACAGTTATTCCTCCTCTTAAAACAATCTCTTCTTTTAACTTTTCTCTAGGCATTAAAGAAATAGTTCCTGTAATAACAAATTTCTTATCTTTAAAATTATCATCATTTACTATTTTCTTACCCTTATATTCCATATTAACACCATGAGTTTTTAAATCATTAATAAGTTTTATATTATCTAAATCTTTAAAATAATTATAAATAGATAATGCCATATTATATCCAATATCCTTAATATTAGATAAATCTTCAACTGTAGCATTCATAATATTATCTATATTATTAAAATTCCTAGCAATAACCTTAGCAGTTTCTTTTCCAATAAGTCTTATTCCAAGTCCAAATAATAACCTTTCCAAAGAATTAGATTTAGAATTTTCTATAGCATCTAATAAATTATTAATAGACTTTTCTCCAAAACCTTCTAATTCCATTAATTCTTCTTTATAATTCTTAAGTTCATAAATACTTATTATATTCTTAATAAATCCAAAATTATAAAAATCTTCAACAATTCTTTCTCCCATTCCATCAATATTCATTGCATTACGACTTGCAAAATGAATAAGTCCTTCAATATGTTTTGCCTCACATTTAGGATTATTGCAATAATAATGAGATTCATTTTCTTTTCTAACTAACAAAGTATCACATACTGGACAATTTGTAATCATATTAAATTTCTTTGAAGATTTATCCCTTCTAGATAAATCAACAGAAACAACCTCTGGTATAACATCTCCAGCTTTTCTTATAATAACTGTATCTCCTACTCTTATATCTTTATCCTTTATAAAATCTTCATTATTTAAAGTAGCTCGAGCAACAGTAGTTCCACAAAGTCTAACAGGATCTAAAACAGCATTAGGAGTAATTTTACCAGTTCTTCCTACAGTAAAAATTATATCTTTAAGTTTTGTTCTTACTTCTTCTGCAGGAAACTTATACGCTATAGCCCATCTTGGACTTTTAGCAGTATATCCTATATTTTCTTGCATTCTTATATCATTAACTTTTAATACAACCCCATCTATATCATAAGATAATTTATCTCTTTTTTCTCCTTCATCTTCTATAAAAGATAAAACTTCATCAATATTATTACAAACCCTTCTATTAGGATTAACAACAAAACCTAACTTTTTAAAAAACTCTAATACATCACTTTGAGTATATAATCCATAATCCAAAGGATTAGGTAAATGATATAAAAATGATTTTAAATTTCTTTTAGCAGTAATAGAAGAATCAAGTTGTCTTAAAGAACCACTTGCTAAATTTCTACAATTTTGATAAACCGGTAAACCATTTTCTTTTCTTTCTTTATTTATTTTATCAAGTTCCTTTTTTTCAATATAGACTTCTCCTCTAACTTCTATATCAATCGCTTCAGTAAGTCTTAAAGGAATACTTTTTATAGTCTTTACATTAACAGTAACATCCTCTCCAACCTTACCATCTCCTCTTGTAACACCATTAACTAATAAACCGTTCTTGTATATTAAATTAATACCTAAACCATCTATCTTCTCTTCACACATATAAACAGGATGAAATCCTTCCTTTTTTATTCTTTCATCAAATAAAACAATCTCATCACAATTAAAAACATCTCCTAAAGATAACATAGGATATCCATGCTCAAACTTCTTAAATTCATCACTTACTATAGAACCAACTCTAGAAGTTGGAGAGTCATCCCTTTTATATGAAGGATATTTTTCTTCTAATTTTATAAGTTCATCAAGCATATTATCATATTCTTGATCCGTAATCGAAGGATTATCTAAAATATAATATTCATAACTTGCCTTATTAAGTAAATCTACTAAAAAATCTATACGTTCTTTCATAATTCCTCCATTATTCATATACTTATCTCTATTATAAAATAAATAACTAATTAAAACAATTAATTTCTAGAAGAAGCTCTATAATCAAAAGAAAAACCAAACTCATCTAAATGATCACTAAGAATAGAGTAAACATCTTCTTTAGAAAGCTTAACATCTATATCACTTCTATTATTATAAGCATCAATAAAGCTATCAATATAAGCTTTCATATTTTGAGTTGTAAGAGGAAGAAATCCATTTCTTATAAGTTGATCTCGAACTTCTTCATCCATATAATTACCAGGACCTTTATAATAACAACCTTTATCAATACAATAATGCTTATCATTAAATTGCACATAAGTAGGATCATATATATAATAAGTAATACCTTGATCACTATAACCTTTAACAAATAAAGCTACATGATATGGATCCTTAAGTCCTAATTTAGAAAACTGAATAAAATCAAATCCTATACCTGCACCACTAAAAATATGACATGAATCAATACAAACTTCTTTGCATTTTCTACAACTATCTAAACAAGCAATATCTACCCTATGTTTTCCTTTAACTTCCTGACAAATAAAGTAAATACAACAATCCAAATTTTCAACAGTCATATTATTTTTATAATTATTTATAGCATTCATCATATTAGAACTACCACTTAAACTCATACAATCACCATATATATTTTATCACATAAATAAACAAAAAACATAGATTATTATAGGTGAATATCTATGTTTAGAAACAAACACAATTTTTACTGTAACTGTCAAGCATGTAAAAATAAAAGAAGAAATAGTGGTTGTTACATATCTCTTCTAATATTCTTATTTGTTATAATTTTTTATCAAGCATTCATAACTATATTTTTTACATTAACATGGAATGCCATTATATTATTCATAGAAATAGTATTATTTTTATTACTATTACTTGGAATAATATTTTGATATAAATGAATCGGTTTTACTTATATAATTAAAATATTCATTTAATATTTTTATATTTAAATAACTATCATCTGTAAACTTTATTTCATCAGGTAAAGATATCTTAATAAAAAATAACTTTTTTTCTTCTACAAGAAGCGGATATCTACTTTCATATATTCTAAATAAATCTAAAAAATCAACATCCTTATAACAATTTTTATAAAACTTATAAAGTTCATTAACAGGACTATCATAACAAGACTTATCCCAACTAATTAAAAAAGGATGTTCATTATTCAAAATATTATCTAAATCTAAATTATTATGAATTAAACACACCCTAACTTTAGTCTTATCTTTTATTACCTCATACCATAAATCAAGTTCATTAGCACAAAAATGTATTAAAGAATATATTTTAGTAATATTTCTAGCTAATAAATAATGATCAGGAGACATATATATTTCCTCATCAATATTTCTATTTAATTCATTAAAAAAACTATATAACTCATCTATTCTTTTAACTAAATCTTCATATATACCCTTATAATCATCTGCAAGATTATCTATATAATGAGTAGTTTTTACATGTAATAAACTAATAAGTTCAGAAATATCCTTACATTTTTCATATAAAGGAACATCTAAAGAATCATAATACTTATAAATATCATACTTATCATCTCTATCTATATTTAAAACTTCAGGAAAATATAAATAATTTCTAGATCTTAAAAGCTCAAAAAGTTTTTTATTATTACTATTTCTTTTTTTTACAACAAAAGTATTATTTTTATCTCTTACAATTACAGCACTTTTATCCTTTTCATACGCTATAGGTTTAATATCATAACTATTTAAAAATTCTTTAATATCATTCATTTGAACTAGGTATAATAATCTTACTTCCTACTTCTATATTATCTAAATCATTATAATCAAGTAAATCAACCTTACTAACATTATATTTATTTAAAATAGCATCAATACTATCACCATCTTGATAAGTATATACAACATATGTTAAATAAGTTTCATTATTATTAAAATCAAAAATATTTAAATTATTAATATTATTAACTTCATTCTTATCATTAATAACCTTATCTATAATCTTTTCATCACTCATATTATCCTCATCCTCTATACATCTTTCTTCTTCATCATCAATTAAAACAACTTTATCATTTAAATCCTCTATTTCTTTTTCTTCTATATTATCTATTAATACACTAATAGAAACCTTCAAAATATCATTAGATACTTCATAATTAAAATCCTCTATACTAACCTTTGAGTTATCTAAATTATATAAATCTGAAAGTTCTATCTCACATGGAATCTTATAAGAATAATTCTCATACCCTACACTAGTTTTAGATACTTTATAACTACCCTTTATATAAAAATTACCCTTAACAGAATTATCACCAACTACTAAATCATCATCTAAAGAAATACTAATAAGTTCAGAAATAGAAGTTTTAAAAGTTATATCTTTAGTAAATGGTATTATTTGTTTCATAAAAAACCTCCTTTATCAATTTAAATATATGAAAACATATAAAAAAAAGAACTTTACAAATTAAGTTCTTTTATTATCTCATCAATTTTAGAAACAAATATAAATTTAATACCATTTTTTATATCATCAGAAATCAAAGAAAATTCTCTTTTATTATCCTTAGGAATAAATATTTTCTTTATACCAAACTCTTTAGCCCCTATTATTTTTTCTTTTAATCCTCCAATAGGTAAAACATTACCATGAATAGTAACTTCACCAGTCATAGAAATATCTCTTGGGATAACACTTTTTTTTAGTGCACTAATTAAAGCAATAGTAATAGCGCATCCTGCTGATGGACCATCTTTTTTTATAGCACCCTCTGGAACATGTAAATGAATATCACTATTTTTAAATATCTTATCATCAATTCCCAAAACATTACTATTAGCCTTAATATAAGATAAAGAAACCATAACTGACTCTTTAAATACATCCCCTAAAGAACCAGTAGTAACAATTTTTCCATCTCCCTTATATAAATTAACTTCTAGTTTTAAAATATTTCCACCATACATAGTATAACTCATAGCATTAACTTCACCACAAAGATACTTATCTTTTGATTCATTTAAATTATACTTAATAGGACCTAAATAATCAGTAACATCTAAAGCAGTAATAACAAAACTACACTTTTTATCACTAACAACATTTCTAATTATTTTTCTTAAAATCTTACCAATCAACCTATAAGCTTCACGAACCCCCGCTTCCATAGTATAATTCTTAATAATCTTTATAATTGCATCATCACTAAACTTAATATTATAACTTTCTATATTATAACTTTTAATTAATTTAGGAATAATATAATTCTTACAAATATTTATTTTTTCATATAATGTATAACTTGAAAGTTCAATAATCTCTAATCTATCTAAAAGCTCTATAGGAATTCTATCAACATAATTAGCAGTACAAATAAAAGTAACATTAGATAAATCATACTCTTCTTCAATATAATTATCATAAAAATGTTTATTTTGTTCTTTATCTAAAACCTCTAATAAACTTGAAGCTGGATCTCCTTTTATATCTTTAGTCATTTTATCAATCTCATCAATTACAAATACAGGATTAATAACCCCAGCTTTTCTCATACCATTTATAATTCTACCAGGAGAAGATCCTATATAAGCTCTTCTATGACCTACTATCTCAGCAGTATCATTAACTCCTCCAACTGATACTTTTACATATTTTCTATTCATAGCAAGAGCAATACTATGAGCAAGAGTAGTCTTACCAACTCCAGGAGGACCTACTAAACAAATAATAGGATTATTATTTTTAGGAGCAACCATAAAAAGTGATAAATACTCTAAAATAGTATCTTTAACTTCCTCCAATCCATAATGACTTTCGTTAAGAGTATGTAAAGCTAAAGTAAGATCTTTATTATCAACTGTTTTATAACTCCACGGTAATGATAAAACAGTATCAATATAAGTTCTAATCATAGAATAATCAGGTGAAGCAGATGAAGTATTCTGATATTTTTCTAATTCCTTATATAACTTATCTTTTACTCTTTTAGGAGCTTTAATAACATCTATCTTATGTTTTATTTCATCAATTTCTGAATTACTTTCACCAAGTTCTTCTTTTATAACCTTTAATTTTTCACCCAAAATATATTCCTTTTGAGCCTCATCTATATTGTGAGAAACTTTTTCATTAATACTAAGTTCTAATTCCGCAATCTTATTTTCTAAAGATAAATCATCAAGAATCATTAAAGCCCTATTAGATACATCAACTTCATTTAAATACCCATCTAATCTATCTAAAGATAAATTAAGTTCCATTGCTAATATATCTATAATAACATCTAAAGATTGCTTATCATTAACCTTAGAACTAATATCACTATTAACCTCATTACAAGAAATAAAATCATCTAAACTTTTAAAAATACTTCTTTTATAAGCAGCCTCTTCAAAATACTCTAAATCTTTATTAACAGGTTCACAAACCTCTCCAAATAATAAATCTTCTTCTATAAATAAATTTTTAATATTAACTCTTTCTAATCCATTTATAATAACCCTAGTCTTTTTATTAGGCATATCAAGCTTCATACTTATAAATCCAATAACTCCAACATCAGGATAATTATTACAATTAATATCTAAATCATCTTTTTGAAATAAAAGTAAAATATTTTTATTATAATAAGATTCAGCTAAAGAAATTATTTCTTTATCAATATCTGTAACGAGCTCTAATCTAAGTTCATTATTAGGAAGCAATACCATATTTTTTAAAATAAGTCCAGGTAATTTACTCATACTTCTTGCCTCCTTAAAACTAAATATTATTATACTTAGAAATACAATTTTATCAAGTTATTTTTAAACAAATTTAAAATTTACCAAAGAAAAAAAGCATCAAAAGATGCTACATTTCATATTTTTGTTTTCTATATCTTTTATAGAAAATACTAAATCCTACAACAAGCGCACTAGGAACTATAAAATAAAGAATCATCCCAATACCAGTCTTAGGATTAGAAACAGTTCCTGTATTATTACCGTCACCTATTCCTTTACATACTTCCAATTCCCCATTTCTATAATAACAGTTATCTTTAAACTTAATATCATTTGAAGAACTAGTATTTTTATCAACACAAAGTTTATCTTTTCCAACAATAATACAATTATTTTCTATTCTTACATCAACACTAGATTCACAGAATTTTGGATCACCATCCAAATATAAACAACCGTTTTCCCACTTCAATTGTTTTTGTTGATTTGCTAATATTTCAAAAAGGGGTGTTCCATTAACACACAAAGATTGATTTCCATCTTCGTTCTTGCATAAAGAAACAATATCTCCTTGATCTTTAGGACAATTTGCAGGATTTTCTAAATTACAAACTTTTAATCCTGTATCAACCCCATTTATACGTAATTCACCCAACTCATTAATTCCATTATCCCCAGTAGATGAAATTAAAGCATCAAGTTTATCATCAAGTGTTTCCTTAATTTTAGCCACATCATTTCCAGCGTCAGCAAATAACTTATCTATAGTTTCCTTATCAAAATAATTTCCTAACTGTTCTCTAAGTTTATTAATATCCTCTGAAAGTGTATCCTTAGCATTCTGTAACTCTTCTAATCTTTCTTTCATAGACTTCAAATCCCAAGCCCTAATTGCATCCTCTATATCTTTTTTAACAGTATAAACAGTAGAATAAGTAATCGGAACCTCTGTAGTAATATATTTATCTAAATCACTCATCATAATTCCTGTAATAACCAACTTACCAGCCTCTGTTCTTGTAACTCTAACTTTATTATACTTTTTATCAAAATCTTTGCCATTTGCTCTATCACTTTCAATAGTAGTATCCTCGTAAGTGCCAATGGTAGAAGGATTATTAATTATACCATTCATGTTTAATTTTACCAAATTAGCAAGTCCGTAATGTAAATACAATTGCGGTAAATAATAATTGTTAGCATCCTTTTGTTTTAAATTAACAATACAAGTAAAATCCCCGGCATACCTTTCATAATTACCGCTACCTATTGTAGGTTTTAATATTCCTACTAATTTCTGCAACATACGCAAAGCAACTCCAGATCCAACAATAGAATAATTTTCTATATCAGATTCTTTAAACCCTGAATTATCAGTAGCAGTATCAAACGCATAATACTTTAACTGGGAACTATCATTTTTTATATACAAATATGTAAATCCAGGGTTAATCATTCCATTACTTAAAGAAAAACCATTATCTTTTGCATATTTATTATTTAACTTAACCATTTCATTCAATTCATCAGAAGTCAAAGAACCCACAACCGATTCTAAATAATTCCGAACATCAGTCTCAGTCATAGTATCATCACCATCGGTATCATAATTGAAATAACAAGACATACTATCAACATCAGAAGTATAATATTCATAACTAAGCTGTCCAAACATAAATACATCCATTACATAAGAACCTGTCCCTTTATATCCAACAACACCTCCACCTATAGTTTTTGCTTGAACTTTGGTAGAACTATCATTAGTATTAGACAAATTCACAACACTAGCTGCTGCATTAACAGATATTAAACAAGTAAACATACATATAAATAAAAATAATAAATATTTAAAATTTCTCATATACAAACATCCTCCATATCATAACCTAAATATAACAAAAAGTATAAAAAAGTTCAACTAAAATTGACTATTTTATACTTACTTTACATTATTTATTATTTTTATAAACATTAAGCATTTTATTATATATATCAGGCTCTACCACATTAATAGATGCAATAGCAGTTTCTAATGCCTTAGTATAATCTCCTTTAAAAAACAATTGAGAAGCAACATCAAGTCCTCTTTCAATATCAGGATCAAGTGGTTTATATCTATTTCCATATACTATAGTCATCTCTGATAACTTAGCAGTCTTTATCATCTCATTAGTAGTATTATATAGCTTAAATGATAAATCCCTAGCAGTATCAACTCTAATATTAAGAGTCTTAATTGTAATAGGACTTTTACTTAATTCTTTTTCTATCTCATTAACTGCATCTTGTGCTTCTGCAAGTTCAACAAAATAATTATTAGCAATAATAGGCAATTTATAACTTTTAATATTAGATCTACATTTCTTTAAAAGTTCTGTAATCTCGGTAAATTGTTCTCTTGCTCTCATCTCATCTTCTTGCATACTTCCTAAACTCTTTAAACAATTATTAAGTTCTTCTTCAATATTTTCAAATCTTTTACTTAAAATTTCTATCTCATCTTTTAATATAGAGTAAGGTTCTTCCTTATTCTTTAATTTACCAACTATAATATTATATTCATTATTAACCTCAAATAAAGACTTATTAAAATTCTCTAAAGAAGCAAGATCATCACTATCTAAATTATACATACTCTTAATATCTTCTAATTGATTATATATATCGGTTATAATTTTATTAACCTTAACAATCTTTTCTTTAAATAAAGAAGCAATATCATCAAAAACTTTTCTAGCTCTTTTTTCTACATCAAAATCATTTAACACACCATCTAAATAATCTAAAAAAGTCTTAAGTTCAAACAAACTATCTTCTATATTTAATATTTTCAACTTATCTTCAATATCATTAATCTTATTATTAATTTGTTCTATATTATATGGAACATTTAAATAATCAATCGGATAACCAGCATTAACCATATTATTATAAACAGTTTCTACTTCTTTAATTCTAGTAGGAAGAATCTTTTCTGTTAATAAAACTAAATCTGGAACCTCTTCTACTACAGTTGAAATATGTGCAATCATGTCATCTAATACTTTAACCGAATTAATAACTTCTGTATATTCATTATTATTCATAACAATTTCAAAATCTTGAAATTTTTTCTCAATATTTTCAAACTGTAACTCTATATATTTATATACTTCTCCATAAGCATCTCTATTGCTATCAAAAGTTCTTTCAAGTTCTCTAAACTTAGCTTTAAGTTTAGTAATAACAGCACGATTTCTTTCTTCACTCATAGTTATTTCTCTTATTTCATTAAGTAAATTATCACAAGAAACCCTAATTTTATATATCTCCATTTCTAAATTAACAATAATATCTTTAACTTCACTTATTTTACCAGAATCAAGATAACTATCAGCTTCAAGTAACATATCAGTAATTTTAGAAAATCTTTCATTTTTAATTACTTCATATCTGTTTTTCCACTCTTCATATTTTTCTTCCAATTTTTCATTAGTCAAAATAGATTCAACCTTAGATAACTCCACCATAACAGGGGTTCCTACAATTAAATTTCTCTGTCTTTCAAGTTCATCAAGTTGTTTTCTTAAACCTCTTATTCTTGATCTTTTTATTAAAAAACAAATAACTATAATAAAAATAATTGAAGCAGATATTATAGAAACTAAATAAAGCTTGCTCATATCATCACCTACTATAAAGATTTTATCATACTTTTATTATAATTTAAACACTTTTAAACATAAAAAAAAATTATTTGTCATAAATTGAAAATTCACAACCACAATAATTTTGTCTATATAAATCATATTTTTTTGATAACTCAATAGATTTTTTATATCCATCTTTCTTTTTAAAATCAGAATATAAATATTTTATTTTATACTTATCCTCTAAAGATTTACCAATCTCATTTAAAACCTTACTATTTTTATAAGGACTAACAGTTAAAGTTGTAGTAAAATAATCAAAATGATTATCTTTAGCAATATTTGCCACTTTTTCCATTCTATATAAATAACATAAATGGCATCTCTTGCCACCTTCTTTTTCTTCTTCTAATCCTTTAATATATTTTAAATAATCATCATGATCATAAGAACAATCCATAATTTTTATTTCATCTTTATATGCTAAATTAAGTAGTTTTACTTGTTCTTTTAATCTTTTATTATACTCATCATAAGGATAAATATTAGGATTATAAAATAAAACTGTAATATCAAAATAATTATGTAAATAATCTAATACATAACTACTACAAGGACCACAACAAGAATGAAGTAAAAGCTTTTTCTTACCATTTTGATTCTTTATTATTTTATCCAACTCTTCCTGATAATTTATATTCATACTACTAACCTTTCTACAATCTTTTTAAAACCACACCCATTTGAAGCTTTCACAAGTATTATATCATCTTTTTCTAAAATATTCTTATATTCCTTAAAAAAATCATCAATATTTTTAAAATAATAAGAAATTTGTTTATCCTTTACTAAATCATATGTATATTTAATATCATCTCCAATAGCAATAAATATATCTGTATTATATAAATACTTGGCTATTTTCTCATGAATTTCTCTATTATACTTACCTGTTTCTAATATGTCTCCTAAAATACAAACTCTCCTATTATCATAACTATATAAATAATCTGTAGCACTTTCTATAGAAGTTAAAGAAGAATTATAACAATCATTAATAATCATCCAACTTCTACCATTTAAAACCTCTAATCTTCTTTCTTCATTCTTATAATTATTTAATCCTTTGTTTATATCCTCATAAGATATATTTTTATATTTTCCTACAAATATAGCAAATAAAGCATTATAAAGTAATAATTTAGATCTTGTATTTACTGAAAATTCATAATCAATATCATTAACTTTAAAATATATTATTCCATTATTATATCTATAACTTTCTATATATAAATCATTAAACTTTAAAAATCCAACACTATATATTTTATATTTATAATTCTTAGTTTTTAATGTCTTTAAATACTTATCATCACCATTAATAATTAATATATTATTATCTTTAAAATATTTTGTAATTTCAAATTTAGCCATAAAAATATCAAATTCACTATTAAAGTTTTTTATATGAGATAATCCTATATTAGTAATAATAGCAATATCAGGTCTTACTATATCTGCTAAATAAGATAAGTCTCCCTTTTTATCCATTCCCATCTCTATTACTAAATTATCAGTATCATAATCCATATCTAAAATAGTTAAAGGGACCCCTATTTCATTATTTTTATTTCCTTTATTTTTAAAAGATTTATTATTTAATACTTCATATATCATATTTCTAGTAGTAGTTTTTCCAACACTTCCAGTTATACCTATTTTAAAAGTATTACATTTACTTAATTTTTCTTTAGCAATTTGACCCAAAGCAATTAAAGTATCATCAACTTTAATAATATTTGTATTAGCACTAAAAAAATAATGGTCGTTATCAATTATAAAATTTCTACAACCATTATTATATGCATCTAATAAAAACGAATGTCCATCTCTATTACCTTTTAAAGCTATAAATAAACTTTTACTATTAACACACCTAGAATCAATTTTTACATTATCAATATTAAAATCAATATCATTTTTAAAAATTTTACCACCAATAACATTTAAAATATCCTCTAAAGTAATAACTAACCCTCCAATACTTTGTTAAGTTCCTCTTTAACAACAACTATATCAGATTCATAAGGAACATAACTATTATTAATAATTTGATAGTCTTCATCTCCCTTACCTAAAATCGCTATTACATCATTTTTTGAAGCTTCTCTTATTGCAGTTTCTATTGCTTCTTTTCTATCAGTAATAATTGTATGCGGAACATTTAAATAACTTGCTATTTCATTTGAAATATCTAAAACATCTTTTGACTGAGGATCTTCCATAGTTATATAAACATAACTTGCATATTCATTTGAAACTTGAGCCATTTCATGCCTTCTGTTAACTCCACGGTCTCCTGGACAACCAAATACAAGTTTCAAGTTACAATCTTTAAAATCTTTTTTTATAGAACTACAAAAAGCTTTTGCACTTAAATAATTATGCGCATAATCTACTATTACTTTAAATCCATCTCCTAAGAATATATTCATTCTACCAAGAACCTCTGTCTCTAAAAGTCCTTTCTTTATAGAATCATAACTAATATTATAATTATCACAAACTATAATTGCACTAACAGCATTTAAAACATTAAAACTACCTACCATCTTAATAGAAAAACTTCTTACTCCCATTTTATTTTCAACTAAAAAGCTTGTTATTCCATTAATATTTTTAATATCACTTATATAATAATCACAATCTTTAGTTAATCCATAAGTAATAATCTCTCTATCATTAAGTTCCTTAACAATTCTATCATAATGATCAATATGCTTATATAATGCTATTTTCTTACACATCTTTAAAAAACCTAATTTACAACTTAAATACTCATCAAAATCTTTATGCTCTAAAGGAGAAATATGATCACAACCAATATTGGTAAAAATTCCCATATCAAATTTCATATCATAAACCCTATGTTTCTTATAAGCCTGACTAGATACTTCCATAACTAAATACTTTATATCACTTAAATAAGCATCTTTAATACATTTATAAATATCTATAACCTCTGGAGTAGTATTATGACTCTTTCCTCCTCTTTTTCCAGTCCAATAATCTATAGT
>CAKORS010000002.1 GCA_934101605.1 uncultured Bacilli bacterium | reverse complement strand
TACCAGCACCTCTCCAAGAATCATCTGAATCCAGTTTCCCTTTGTATTTTTCTCATTCTCTTTTATTAATGTTTTTGTTTTATTTAAAAAATTTTGTATCTTGTTTTTTAAAGATTTTAATCTATTTAACAATACTTTCTTCATTTTTTACCTTCTTATCTTTATTGGTATCATCTATTTGATACCAGTTGATATTTATTGCCATTCCTATAACAAATAAATATGCCAATAAATATATCCACAATAATAATACCAAAATATTTGCAAAATTTCCATACAAAGCGTCATAAGTTGCTATATTAGTTATGTAAAATAGGAAAATTTCACTTGCTATTACCCAACTAGAACTTGTGAATAATGTTCCAATAGTTGTATGTTTACTTTTAATCTTTTTATTAGGGGCCATTGTATATAATAATTTTACATTTACAAATATTACAAAGAATGACATTAAAGCTTTTGATATTTCATATACATATATGTGATTATATATGCTTTTTAATGAAGTAAAATGTTCTGTTAATAAACCTATTAGGAAATCTCCTCCGATTGGAATTAACAATAGGAATATAAGTAATATTATCATTACAATTGTCATGAACATTGCTTTTATCTTGTTATCTATATATCCTTTACTTTTGATTCCATATAATGTATTTGATGCAATTATTATAGCTCCTGGACCATTTGATCCTAAAAAGATATAAAAGAATAAAAGAACAAAAAAGTTATTATAAGAGTTTGCACTATTAACTACACTTTCAAATATTTTTGTAAGTGATGATGGTAAAACACTTGATATTATATCAAAAAGATTAAAACTTGTTGTAATCTTAGATACTATCAAAGTAGCTAATGCTATGATAGGTATTAAAGACATGAGAAAATAAAAGGCAAGTTGTCCTGGTAAAATAGACATTTCAGGCCTTTTTATTACCTCTTTAAAGTTTTTAACAAATTTCTTACTACCCTTTTTCATTATCTGTAATTTTGTTCCTTATCTATTCTCATGCTTATTGTAGCTTCATTTATAGCATCATCTACTGTTTTTATTTCATCTTCAATCATACTAAAACCTATTGCTGCTCCAAAACCATGAGGCAATTTTTCAAACTCTTTTGATAATTTAGAAATATAAGTATTAATTTGAGTTTTACTGTATCCTAATAAATATATTAAGAACTCATTACCATCTGTTCTTACTATTTCACTTTTTTCAAGTTGTGTATTAATTAGAATAGCTGCTGCTTGTTTAATTAAAATATTTCCTTCTTTTTGTCCATAATTATCATTTATATATTTTAAATTATTTAAGTCAACCATAATTATTGTTCTAGGATATATTTTTGTTTCATCCCATTCTGTTATATGTGCATTTAAATAATTACGATTTTTTAACGATGTTAAAAGGTCTGTATATCTTAACATATCTTCTTTTGTTAATTTATTAAACTTAGGTTTTACCCTTTTAATTATAGATGATAGTATAGCAATAAATATCGGAACAAATATAATTAATATAGCTATCATATAAATATTTTTAAAGCTTTCTTCTTTTGTCATTGTATTTAATAAATTATTTATACCTAATTTACGATATTCATTATAATCTGTATTATTTAGAACAAAATTCATCATATTATATAAAACTTCATCCTTATCATTTACTATAAATCTTAAGTCTCCATCATAATAGTCTGTAAATAATTGTTTTAATTCATTTAATGAAGATTCTTTGTAATATAAATACTCACATTCATCAAGTATTAAGATACCATCTGATATATTATAATTTATATTATCTATAGTTGTTATATTACCATCATATTTATCTTTTATATAATTGTATAGAAGATTATCTTTAAATAAATATAATTTATTATTAGCAAGTCCATAACTATCAGATATATTTTTATAAGTATTTGATAGCGCTACCATTTTAGTTATAAATGGTGATGATGTATTTAATGCTTTATCATTTTCATAATCAAAGTTTATAAACGCTATATCTATTTTTCCTGATTCAAAGTCTTTTATTAAGTCTTGCTTATTATCATATGCTTTTTTATCAAATTCTACTCCAGCCATTTTTGATAATGTATTAATATATTCTCCTGCTATACCATAAAGTTTACCTGAAGATTCTTTATTATATACATTACTATCAATAAATCCATATGTATATGTTTTACTTGTTAATGACGCTTGATCTACTGATGTTAATTCCATATTATCAGAATAGAATTTCATTAAATATTCTTGTAAATAATCATCGTATTTTTCTTCTGCAAAATATCTTATATATTTTGATAATATTTTATTTAGTTTTTCATTATCCCCTAATCTTAAAACTATTTTATTAGTAATATTATTTAAGTTATAATTTGTATAAACTCCTTCTTTTAGAGCGTAACCACTTAAGTTAGCATATCTTGGAACTACTACGTAATTTATTTTTAAAGTTAATAAATCATTATATAGTGATGTTTCACTATCATATGTATTTATTGTTATATTATTATTTCTTTTAAAGTAGTCTTTTATTATTTCTTCATCAGCTTTTAAAACTCCAATTGTTATATTGCTTAATGAATCAACATCTTTAATATAATTTTTATCTCTACCTAGTAAGATATAACTATCTTCTGCTACTATAATATCGCTATCTAAAAGTTTATCTGTATTTTTTAAGATTGCAAATCCCAAAGAATCATTTACTTCTGTAGATGGATAGTTATAAGATTTTCTATTGAATTGTAATCCTGTATCTTCTTCTATTGTATCTAGAATACTAAATAGTATTCCTTCTCCATTTTCTCCTAAAATGTTAATATTATTAGGAACGTTAAAATCTATTAATTCACTTTTATTTTTTTCTACCCATTGTTTTTCAAGTAAAGTTAAACCTGTTTTTTCATCTTCTTTTGTTAATACTACAAATATTATTAAGCCTAAAACTATAATAACAGTTGTTATTATAGCTATTTTCCATATTGATATTTTATTCTTATTCTTTTTTTTAGTTTTTTTCATTTTAAAATCTCCTATTTAGAACTTGAATATGAGAATGATTTACTATCATTATTTTTATATCCAATTATAGGATATCCTTTTTCATCTTCATTTTCATTTGTTATAAATACTTGAAAATCATAATATGCTGTATAATCTTTATCAAAATATTTTATAACTATATCTGTTAACCCTTTTGCAGTATCAACACTTGTTCCTTTTTTAACTGTAATTAATACATTTACTATTTTTCCGCTTAAAGATGCACTTGCTTTTTTTACATTTTCGTTTTCTTTAACTTTAGATGCAAGATCTTTTAATTCATCTTTAGATATTTGAACATCTTCTATACCATCTAATCTGTCACCGTATACTGGTGTTCCTGTGTTTGGAAATAAAAGTTTATATCCTAAAAATAGAATTACAAATAGCACTAAAAATACACATACTGTTATTGTTGTATATCTATTGTGTCTTGCCATTTTTTTGATTTCTGTTTTATTTATCTTTTTCATTTTACACGCTCCTTATTTTAATAATATTATACCTTAATATATATTAATAATCAATTTACATGTTATTTAGTAAATCATTTAACATATTATTTACAGTTTGAGGATTAGCCATTCCTTTACTCTTTTTAATTACCATTCCCATTAAAAATTTTGAAACATTGGTTTTTCCTTTTTTGTATTCTAGAACTGATTCTTTATTTTCTTCTAGAACTTCTAATATTATTTTCTTTATTTCATCAGTTGATAAGCTAACTATATTATGTTTTTTCATTATTTCATCAATTGATGAATCTGTTTCTAAAATATCTATTAACATGTCTTTAAAGTTTTTATTAGATATTTTTCCTTGATCTAGTTTAGTTACTAAATCTATCATTTTTTCTTTAGTAAGTTTAGTTTTTGTTATATCGTTTCCTGTTTTGTTTATATATGATGAAATATCTCCAAGTAATAAATTACTTGCTATTTTTAAGTTTATATCTGTATCTATAAAATTATTTAAATAGTCTGATATTTTTTTATTGTTAATTAGTTTTTCAACATTTATTTCATCAATTCCACGTGATATATAAATATTTCTTCTTTCATCTGGTAACATAGGTAACATTTTTCTTGCATTTTCTATTTCTTCATCTGTTATATCTATAAATGGAATATCAGGTTCAGGGAAATATCTATAGTCATTACCTACTTCTTTTTTTCTCATTAGAGTTGTTGTTCCATCATTTTGATTAAATTTTCTTGTTTCTTCTGTTAGAATTTCTCCTTTTTCTAAGGCTTCTTGTTGTCTTTTTATTTCGTATTCAATAGCTATTCCAACATCTTTTATTGAACCTATATTTTTAACTTCTATTTTTGTTCCTAGTTTTTCAGTTTTACTTATTGAAACGTTTACATCTGCTCTCATAGAGCCTTCTTCTATTTTACAATCACTTATTCCAGTGTAAAATAATAGTTCTCTAAGTCTTTCTAGGTAAGCCATAGCATCTTTACTTGAATGCATTACAGGATCTGATACTATTTCTATTAATGGTACTCCTGCTCTATTATAGTTTAGTAAAGTTTTATTATCCACGTGTAAACTTTTACATGTATCTTCTTCAATATGCATTCTTTCTATTGTAACTTTTTTATCTTTACAAATGTTTACATATCCACATCTTCCTATTGGAGTTTTATCTTGTGTTATTTGATATCCTTTTGGTAAGTCTGGATAGTAATAATTTTTTCTATCAAAATGCATATGTTTTGTTATATTACAATTTAACGCTACTGCTGCAAGTAATGCTTTTTCTATTACTTCTTCATTTACTGTTGGTAAAACACCTGGAAAAGCCATATCTACTTCATTAATATTAATATTAGCTGGTGCGTTATATTCATTATCTGATGATGAAAATACTTTCTTTTTTGTTTTTAGTTCTACATGCACTTCTATTCCTATAGTTGGTGTATACATTATTTGTCACCTCCAGGTATTAAATTTAAATTAAGCTCTTTTTCTATTAAACTTCCTAGTTGATATATTTTTGCTTCTTCAAAGGAATTAGCAATTATTTGCATTCCTATTGGTAAATTTGTTTTTGAAAATCCTACTGGAATACTCATTCCTGGTAAACCTGCCATGTTTACAGGAATAGTTAATATATCATCCATAAAACTTTTTATAGCATCGTTTAAAGATTCTCCTACTTTATATGGTAATGTTGTTGTTGTAGGTCCTATTATTAAGTCATAGTTTTCAAATACTTTATTAAATTCATTTTTGATAAGTCTTCTTACTTTTTGAGCTTTTTCAAAATATTCTTTAGCATTTTTACCTGATAAAAGATAAGATCCTATCATAATTCTTCTTTTTACTTCATCTCCAAATGATTCACTTCTTGTTTTCTTATAAAAATCATCAATATTTTCTGATTTTTCTGTTGAATAACCATATTTTATACCATCATATCTTGCTAGATTAGATGATGCTTCTCCTAAAGCTATGATTTGATATAAAGGAACTGCATAGTCTATATATTTCATATCTATTATATCTACTATAGCTCCTTTTTCTTTTAACATTTCTACTACTTTATTTATATTATCTATTATTTCTTGATCTATAGAATCATTTATATAAAATCTTGGAATGGCTATTTTTATTCCTTTTATATCTTTTCCAATTAATCTAGTATAGTCTTCATTACTACCTATATTAGTCAAATCTCTTTCATCTTTTTTTGTTAAAATATTTAATAGATTTGCATTATCTTTAACATTTTTTGTTATTGGTCCTATTTGATCTAGACTAGATGCAAACGCAATAAGTCCATATCTTGATATAAGACCGTAAGTTGGTTTTAGTCCTACTGTTCCACAAAAAGCAGAAGGTTGTCTTATAGATCCACCTGTATCACTTCCAAGTGTTAGTGAAGTTATTCCAATTGATGTTGCTGCTGCTGAACCACCACTTGATCCTCCTGGAACTAAAGCTTTATTCCAAGGATTTCTTACTGGTCCATAGTAACTTGTTCCACTTGATGAACCAAATGCAAATTCATCCATATTTAATTTTCCCACTACTATCATATTGTTTTTATTTATTAAATCTATAACATGAGCATTATAAGTTGGATTAAAATTATATAGTATTTTTGATGCTGCTGTTGTTAGTAAATCTTTAGTTACAATATTATCTTTTACTGCAATTGGTATACCATATAATAAATTATCGCATGGAACGTTTTCTAATTCTTTAGCTTTTTTTCTTGCACCTTCTATATCAAAAGTTATAAAGCAATTTAAGTCTTTATTTAGTTTATATTTTTCATATGATTCTTCAACTAAATCTATTGGTTTTATCTTTTTTTCTTTTAACATTTTGTGTAGTGTTTCTATATCATTATTTAAATAATTAGTCATTAAAAACACCTCTTATTTCTATATAATTTTCATATGTCTTAGGAGCATTTCTTAATGCTTCTTCTGTTGGTATTTCATGAGTTAAATCTTTATCTCTTAATTTTGTATTTATGCTATTAGGAGTTATTAAAATTTCTTCATCCTTAGTTTCTATATCATTAATTTTTTCTATTTCATTTAAGATTTGTTTTAGTTTAATACTATAATCTTCTATCTCTTCGTCTTTTAGAGCTAGTCTTCCAAGATTTGCTACGTGTAATACTTCTTCTTTACTTAGTTTATCCATATATATTACCTCCTTGACGTATTATATTATAGCACATTTAGTAAAATAAAAAAAAGATAAACATAATAATTAGTAATTAAACAAAAAATAGTTTAACATAATCGTTAAACTATTTTATTTTAATATTAGTCTTTATTATTTATTAGAAGTAGTATAACCACCAAATTGACTTAAACCTCTTTCAACAAGACGCTTAGTAATTTCTCCACCAACTGATCCGTTAGCACGAGCAGTAGCATCTGGTCCTAAATTAACACCGAATTCTCTAGCTATTTCATATTTCATAGCTTCGATTGCTTGTTTAGATCCAGGAGTAACTAATTTATTACTTTTTTGGTTCATTCTAGTATTCACCTCCTACATTTATAGAGTGCGAATATCTTTATGTTTTATACTTAATTTCTGTTGGTAATTTCTACCTATAATAAGTCATCAAAATCATTTTCATTAGTTATTTTTATTACGAATGTATTATCAATTGCTTCTTTAAGCATTGGTTTGTAATCAAATTTATTTTCTTCTTCTATACATTTTGTAAGTTTTGGATTTATTACTGGATGGCGAGGAACAAATATTGTGCAGCAATCTTCATATGGCAATATACTTGTTTCATATGTATTTATTTTTTTTGCTATATCTATAATTTCTAATTTATCCATGCACGCTACAGGTCTTATAACAGGTATTTTTACTACTTCATTTATAACATTCATACTAGTTAAAGTTTGAGATGCAACTTGACCTATGGATTCACCATTTATTAATATTAAATTTTTATTTTTTCTTGCAATACTTTCTGAAATTCTATACATCATTCTTCTTAGTATTGTTATTATATATGAGGAATCAACATTTTTATAGATACTTTCTTGAAGTTTAGTAATTGGAACTACATAAAGATTAAAATCACTTGTATATTTTAAAAGTTCTTTAGCAAGATTTATTACTTTTTCACGAGCATTTAGGCTTGTATGTGGTATTGCTTCGAAATATATAGCATTAACTTTTATTCCTCTTTTTAATGCAAGATATCCTGCTACTGGAGAATCTATTCCTCCTGATAACATTAATAGTCCTTTTCCTTGAACTCCTACTGGATATCCTCCTAATCCTTTTATTTCATTTAAATAAAAGTAAGTATAATCTTTATCTATTTCTATATTTACATATATATCTGGATTATGAACATCAACTTTTATATCTTTTATATTTTTTAGTATATGTCCTCCGATTACATTATTAAAGTCCATACTTTTTATTTCAAAATTTTTATCTCTTCTGTTAGTTATAACTTTAAATGTTTTAAATTTTGTATTATGTAAAACTTCTAAAATGCTATCTTTTATTTCCTCTTTATTAGTATTTACTTTATATGCTAAATTAAACGCATGTAATCCAAATACGTTTTTTAAAATATTTAATACTTGTTCTTCATTTTCGTTGTTTAAATCTATATACATACGAGAATGTTCTTTAATAATTTTACAATTTAATCCTTTTAGTTTTTCTTTTATATTATTATATAAAGCATTTATGAATACTTTTCTATTATCTTTTTTAGTTGTTAATTCGCCATATTTTATTAATATTATTTTTTCCATATAATAACTCCTTTATTCCAAGATTATAACATAAATTTATAAAAAATGATACTTGATAAAAAAACTATCAATTAATATTGATAGTTCTAATTATTAGTTATTTTCTTTTAAGAAATCAATTGTTTTTTTCATTTCTAATTCATAAATGAACATTGCAATTCCACCATATGCTTTTAAGAATTCATCTTTTTCCATGTTGTATTGTTTTGCAACTTTTTCTGCTTCTTTTTCTGCTTCTTCATCTGTTACTAAAATATTTTCTTTTGTTTTAATTGTTTCAATTATAAATCTATAAAGAATATGTTTTTTAGCTTCTGGTTCCATTTGTTTATGTAAATCTTCATGAGTTGTTTTTGTTATTTGCATATACATATCAAGTGAAATTCCTTGCATTCTCATTTGTTCTTCAAATCTATGAATCATGTGATGTATTTCTTCATCAATCATTTCATCTGGTATTTCTACAGTTGTTTGTTTTGCTACTGCTTCTAATAAAGCATCAATATATGCATTTTCTATATCAGCTTCTTTTCTTGCTTCAATATTTTTCTTTATTTCAGCTTTTAAAGTTTCTTCTGAATCTACTCCATCCATTGCTATATCTTCAAAGAAATCTTTATCTAATTTTCTGTTTTCTTTTTCTTTTATTTCATTTACTTTTACTTTGAATACAACTTTTGCTCCTTTTAATTCTTCAGCTTGGTAATCTTCTGGGAATGTTACATTAATATCACGTTCTTCGCCTTTTTTCATACCAATTATTTGCTCTTCAAATCCTGGAATAAAAGTATTACTTCCTATTTCTAAAGCATAGTTTTCTCCTTTTCCACCTTCAAATGCTTTTCCATCTTTGAAACCTTCAAAGTCTATTACTGCTACGTTTCCATTTTCAACAGGACCATTTTCTTTAATAACTAATTCACTGTATCTTTTTAGCATATTTTCTACTTCAGTATTTACTTCTACATCTGTTACTTTTACTTCATCTTTTTTAACTTTTAAGCCTTTATATTTTTTTATTTCTACTTCAGGCATTGTTGTAATAACAAATAAGAATTCTACTCCATTTTCATCAATACTTTTAATATCTACTTTTGGTTGGATGATTGGTTCTAAGTTATCTTCTTCTATAGCTTTTTCATATGCTTTTGGTAATAGAACATCAACTGCATCCATATATAAAGATTCTTTTCCTACTTTTTTTACATATACATCAAAAGGAACTTTTCCTTTTCTAAAACCATCTATTTTTACATCTTTTTGTTTTTTTTCATAAGCTTTTTCTATTGCTTCATCAAATTCTTTTTTACTAATTTTTACTGTTTTTTCAAATACATTGTTTTTCTTTTCCATATTTCTTCTCCTTACTTCAATATATTATATAATACTTTTATTTTTACTTCAAGAATTATCTATAAAAGAAATTCATATACACTAAGAACATTGTATATAATGCACTTAATATAAATCCGTTTATATGATCAATTTGTTTTGTCTTAGCTTTTAATCCTAAAGCCATGCTCATTAAGAATCCTCCTGCTAAGCCTCCGATATGGCCAAATATGTCTATTCCTCCAGTTAGGCTAAAACCATTTAAGAATAATGCTAATGCTAGGTTTAAAACTATAACATTTAATATTTGTCTAAATAAACCATTTCCTAGATATACTCTAAAGTTATATCCAAAAAATAACATTGCTCCTAAAATTCCAAAAATAGCTCCACTTGCTCCGACTGATGGGATATTACCATTTAATAACATTGAAAGCATACTACCTGTAATGGCACTAAATAAATATATTATTATAAATTTTGTTTTACCAAAAAAGCTTTCAGCTTGGGTTCCCAAAATATATAAAGCATACATATTTACTAATAAATGCATTATATTAAGGTGTAAAAATGTTCCTGTTAATAATCTATAGAATTGTCCATTTTTTATTAATGGTCCGTATACACAGAAATTATTTGCTAAGAAATCCATTTTGTTAAAGAATAATCCAAATGCAAATACTACTATATTTATTGCTATTAATATGTAAGTTATAATTGGTTTTTTAAGTTTAAATATATTATCTATTTTTATAGCTTCTTCTTTATTTTTTTTATTTATATCATCAGTTATTTTCATAAACAGATTAACTCCTTTTTCAGAAAATGTTAGTTTTTTATCTATATCTGGAAAATACTCATATAGAAATTTATATTTTTGTAAATCTGTTTCATCTTTTAAGTATATGTTATTAATATGCTTTTCATCTTGTAAATTTACATTTTCTCCTAAATCTATAAATATATTTAATATATTCATATTTAGATTGAATGTCTTTTTCTTTATTGTTTTTATGATACTTTTTGTTTTTAAAACATCATACCTAAATTGTTCGTTGTTATGGATATAATTTGATACTATTCTTATTAGTTTATAGTTTTCATCCATGTTCTCTAACCATATTTCATTTTGAACTCCATGCACTATTACCGGAGTATAGTTTTCTTCTGTTATGAAATAATGGAGTAATTTCATTACAATTGTATCTTTTTCATTCATTGTCATGTTCAAATTATATCACCTCACTTATTTGTATATTATAACATAATTTTTTATTAAAATATACCTTTTATTTCATCATTTACAACATCAATATTTAAATAATTAGCATGTTTTGATAAACCTGGCATTGCTATTATAGTTCCTGTTAAAAGAGTTATAAATTTTGAACCTCTATTTATTTTTATATCTCTTATTGTCATTTCATTGTTTTTAGGAAATCCTAGTTTTTTAGGATTATCTGTAATTGAATATTGGTTTTTAGATATACATATTCTAAAATCTTTATATTTTTCATTTATTTCTTTTAGTTGTTCTTTTACTTTTTCACTATAATTTATTTTATCTACATAGTAGATATCTTTACATAGTTTTTCTATTTTAGTGAAAATATCATCATTTTCATTATAAATATTATATTTTCTTGTTACTTCTTTATCTGCAAGATGCGCTACTATATCTGCTATTTCTTTACTATCATTTTCTCCTTTGGTATACATATTACTTACTAAAGCTTCTACACCTAAATTTTTACAGTATTCTTTTACGTATTCGATATCTTCATCTTTATCATCATTAAATTTATTTATTATTACTAATACATTGTCTGTAAACTTTTTCATATTTAAAATGTGATATTTTAAGTTCTCTATACCCTTAGATAAAATACCATCTCCATTATGAATTAGACTTCTTATAGTTGAATTTACTATTACTAAATTAGGGTAAATATCATTTTGTGCACATTTAATATCAAAAAATTTTATTGCTCCCATATCACTGCCAAAACCTGCTTCTGTTATTGTATAATCTGCTAAAGACATAGCAAGATTTGTTGCTACTATGCTATTACATCCATGAGCTATATTTGCAAATGGCCCTCCATGAACAATAGCAGGATTATGATATAGTGTTTGAACTAAATTAGGTTTAAATGCATCCTTAAGTAAAGCTGTTGCAGCTCCTTCACAATGTAAATCTTTTACTAAAATTTCATTTTTATCTTTAGTTATTCCTACTAAAATGTTACCTATTCTTTCTTTTAAATCATCTAGATCCTTTGCAAGACAAAATATTGCCATTACCTCAGATGCTGCGGTGATATTAAAATGATCTACTCTATCTTCTAATGAAACTTTTCGTAATGCTCTATCATTCATATCTAAGCATCTTTCAAATAAAACTTTATCTATTTTTAATTCATTGCCTTGGAATATATTATTGTCAATAACTGCTGATATTAAATTATTAGCACTTGTTATTGCATGTAAATCTCCAGTAAAGTGAAGATTTATATTATCCATTGGAACTATTTGACTCATTCCTCCACCTGTTGCTCCTCCTTTAGTTCCGAATACTGGACCTAGTGAAGGTTCACGTAAAGCTAAAATGCTTTTGTATCCATTTTTGTTTAATAAATCACATAATCCTATTGAAAGAGTGGTTTTACCCTCCCCATATGGAGTTGGATTAGTTGATGTTACTAAAATTAATTTGCCTTTCTTACCATCTGGTTTTTTATTTATTTTGGCTTGATATTTTCCATATAATTCTATTTCATCTTCATCTATATTTATTTTTTTTGCTATATCTATAATTGGTTCCATTTCTATACTTTTATATATTTCATAATCAGTCATATTTATCACCTACTAATAGTATATAATATTTTTTCTTATTTTAATAGTTTTATTTTAAAATGAAAAAAGTATGATTTCTCATACTTTTAATTACAATTAGTTCCATTCCAATTAATGTCGTAGTTACTATCACTACCCCAAGCAAGAGTATTCCAACTAACTGAATAATCGCTTGAACATTTTCCTTCTATATTAATCGTCTTTAAATTTGTGTTTCCTAAGAAAAGGTTTCTTCCAGCTATAGTTTCAACACTTGCTGGTATAGTAATAGTAGAAAACTTTGTATAACTAAATGCATTTGCATATATGGTCTTTTGACTTGATGGTAAAATTATAGTAGTAACTTTCTTAGAAGATTCGGTTCCTTTAAATGCTCCTGCCCCTATGGCACTTACTTTACTATCTGATTTAAATCTAACATTAGTATTACCAGCTAAATTTGTTAAAGCTTCTCCCATATTATAAACTGATGAAACATATTTTCCGTTTATTGTTGTTGGTATTGTTCTGTCTCTATTTTCTAATGTTGATTCTTCTGTAAATCCAGTTATTACATTTGTTCCTGATTCACATCCTGATTCATCTTTTTGAGCTGTTGTTAGGGAATCACAAGCTGTGTATGTAAATTTACAATCTGGATATTCAATGGTAACTTTTGAATTTGAAAGCTCTCCTAGACCACCTGAATTTGAGAATTCTCCTAGTCCGCATCTTCCTTTTACTGTTACATTTTCTATAGGAGTACTCCAGAAAACTCCTGACTCAATAACTTGAACACTTGAAGGTATTACTATTGAGGTAATTTTTGTTCCTTTAAATGCGTATTGTATTATATTTTTTAGACTAGTTGGTAGTGTTATAGAATTAATTCCTGTTCCCTCAAATGCACTTTCTCCTATAGACTCTAAACTATTTGGTAATGATACAGAATTAAGCTTACTATAACTGTTGAATGTATAATCACCTATCCTTAAATAACCTTCTGGTATAACTAATGAAGTAACTTGGTTCATACCTGGAATTGGCTGTTTATTAGGAGATGTTATACCAGTTACTGTTTTACCATCTATTTCGGTAGGTAGTGTAAGATCAACCTCACTTCCATTATAGCCAGTTATATAAATAGTTCCTGTTGGACATAAATCAGAATCACTACCACATTCATAATATTCCCAATCACCTTTTAAAGTTTCATCATATTCTACTGTTACATTATATATTAATTCGTTAGAATCCTCTACAAAATATGCAAAAGATGTGCTTGCTAAATATATGATTGTAGCTATAAGAGCTATACTTAATCCTATTATAGAAATTATAATTATTTTTTTACATTTTGAATTTATTACATCTTTTTTTGTTATTAAAATTGCTGTTGTTGTTATTAATAGTATTGATAATAGCGACACCGCTACATACGCTACTACTTTATCTCCTGTTTTAGGATTTGTTGTTCCATTTTTATTTATTCCATTATCTCCTGGATCGGCACTTGGTGTTTCATTACTATTTGTTACAGTTACTTTTAATGTTGTATATTTTCCTCCAGCAGATACTGTTATTGTTGCTATTCCTTCTCCTGTTCCAGTGATTATTATATCTTTTCCACTTTTTTCAACTTTAGCAATACTAGAATCATTACTACCAAATATTATTTCTGTTTCACTGTCAGTTGGAGTTAGTGTTACAATTACTTTTTCTGCTTCGCCTACTTTTAAGTTTAATTCTTTTTTGCTTAGGCTTATACTTTCCACATTTTCTTTACTATTTATTACTGTTATTGTTGCTTTAGCAGAAACATTTCCAGCTTTTGCTGTTATTACTGCTACTCCCTTAGTTTTTGGAACTACCTTTCCAGTGTTAGAATCTACTGTTGCTACACTTGTATTATCACTTGTATATATTACTTTATCTGTTGAAGGTTTACTACTATCTTCTCCAGTTACACTTGATGATATGATTACTGTTTCACCTTTACCAATATCAAGGGTTTTACTTGTTGGATTTACTGTGATTTTTACAGCTTTATTTGTATTTATTATTGGATTTACTGTGACAATACAGCTTGCCTGTTTTCCGCCTGCTGTTACTATTATTGTTGCTGTTCCTTCATTTATTGCTGTAACATTACCATCTTGATCTACTGTTGCTACATTTGAATTAGAACTACTCCAAGTTTTAGTTGCTATTGCGCCTTCTGGTAAAACTAGCGCTGTCAGCTTTTCTGTATTTCCTTTTGTTAACTCTAGTTTTGTTTTATTAAGGGTAATAGAATCAACTGTAATTTCTTGTTGTTCTACTGTTATTACTCTTGTAGCTGATTTTCCTGAACCTGCTATTACTGTTATTGTTGCTGTTCCAGGTTTTAAACCTACTACTGATATTTCTTTATTATTTTCATTATCTATTCTTAAAATTTCTTCATCACTGCTATCCCAAGTTACCATTTGATTTGTTGCATTTGATGGTGTTATTGTCGCTGTTAATTTTAGTGTTTCTCCTACTTTTATTTTATCTTTTGATGTTGAAATTGAAACACCTGTCACTTCTATATCGCTTGCTTTTTCAACGCTAATATTACATGTTGCTGTATGATTATTTGTCCCAGTTGCTGTTATTGTTGCTGTTCCGGTTGCAACTCCTGTAATCTTACCATTTTTATCAACTGATAATATTCCTGTAGCACTACTATTCCAAGTTGCACTATCCTTTATGTTTGCTGGAGTAGTAGAAAGTGTTAATTGTGCTGTTTTCCCTACTTCTATTGTTCCAGGACAATTTGTTATACTCATCTTAATTTCTCCTGGGTTATCTGTTATGCCCAGTGTTTCATCGGTAGGCCAATCTTCTGGCCTTACTGTAGGGTCTGAATCTATGAACTCAACATTATAATTAATATTTATTGTGTCATCTTGGTGAGTATTACTTTTAGCTCCTTTGCCGAAAACTATTTGTTTAATAATGCTTTCAGTTGTTTGGCCTGTTGTTAAAACTCCTTTATAGTAATAATATCCTGACGATTCTTCATAGTACCATTTTGAATCATCTTTTTGTATCCAGATTTTTTCTGAATTATATTTTTCATCTATATCAAATTTACTATAATCTAATATGATTGCCTCGTCATTATTGTTATTATATGATCCACTTAACTTTACTCTTGCTATAAGTGGTCTCTTTTCTTTATTTTGAGTTGTGTCTGGTGATGTTATTTTGCCTACTGATATATTAACAGTATCACCAGGAAATATTTGCAACTCATCAGTGCTAGTCGCGTCTATGGTTGTAAACTCATAATATGATGACGTTGTAGCTCTTGCCTTTAGATAAAAATTTCCTATTTCTTTTGCTTTAGAATTATCTGCTCTCATACATCTAAATGCTGATGCAACATTACCTTTGTCAACTTCTTTTTCTATTATAATTTCATTTACGTGTATACTTGATGAAGTTTTTGTTGAACAATCTTCATCATCGTACAATATATCTTGTATCAATACTAGTCTATCTCCAGTTATTTGTTCATTTGTTGTTTTATCATAGGCTGCTAATTTTATTGTTGGTGTAAACTTTCTGGTTGAATTATTTTTAACAAGAAGATTAACCTTATATGGAGTGCTTCCTTTTAAACTTATATTACTAATATCATTGTCGCTTGATAAAACAGTGTCAACACTTCCAAATTTGAAGCTTGATAATATACCCTCTTTTTGTGAATTATAAATTGCAAAGGCTACTGCTACTAGTCCTGCAAATAGGACTAATGTCAATGATGATAGCATTAATATTTTCTTTTTTATATTAGAATTCATACACTTTCCCTACCTTACTTTATAAGTTTATAATAACAAATTATTTTTATAAAGTAAATAAGTTTTTAATCTTTAAAAAATAAAAAATTATAATACAAAAAAATTCTTCTTTCGAAGAATTTTAATTTCAAAAATGGTGACCAGTACGGAATTCGAATCCGTGAATGCTGCCGTGAAAGGGCAGTGTGTTAAGCCACTTCACCAACTGGCCAAAAAAAATGGCGCCTCAAACAGGACTCGAACCTGTGACCCTTTGATTAACAGTCAAATGCTCTAACCAACTGAGCTATTGAGGCATATATTAAACTTAATGGTGGGCCTGGATGGACTTGAACCATCGACCTCTCGCTTATCAGACGAGTGCTCTAACCAACTGAGCTACAAGCCCATTCATAAACTTAAGCAATATTAATGTTACTATACTTTTATGTATTTTGCAATAAAAAAATGAAATTTTTTTAATTTTTTTTCATTTTTTATTATATTAACGTAGAATATCGCTTGATTTTCCATTTAAGTTTAAATTAGATGTTTTATTTTCTTTATATAAAAAGTATCCTGCTGCTGCAATCATAGTGGCATTATCTGTGCAATATTTCATACTTGGATATGAAAATTCAAAGTTTTCTTTTTTACTTAATTTTTCAAATTCTTCACGTATTTTAGTATTTGCTGCTACTCCTCCTGCTAAAATAAGATTTTTGCAGTTATATTTTTTCATCGCATTTATTGTTTTTGTCGTTAGAGAATCTACAACAGCTTTTTCAAATGAAGCACATAAATTTTCTTTATTTATTTCGTTGTTTCTTTGTGTTTCATTATGAACTAAATTTATTACTGCACTTTTAAGTCCACTAAATGAGAAGTTTAGACTATCATCTTGAAGTGGTGTTGGTAAATGATATGTCGATTCTCCTTGTTTTGCTAGTTTATCTATAACTGGTCCACCTGGATAACCTACTCCTATAACACGGGCTACTTTATCAAAACATTCCCCTACTGCATCATCTAGTGTTCCGCCTATTTCTTTAAAATCGAAGTGATCTTTCATATAAATAAGCTTAGTGTGACCTCCACTTATTATTAAAGCCATAAGAGGAAATTTCATTTCTTTTTCAATATTATTAGCATAGATATGTCCTCTTATATGATGAACTCCTATTAATGGTAAATCATTTACATATGCTAAAGTTTTTGCAGCTTCTAGTCCAACTAAAAGTGATCCTATTAATCCAGGTCCATATGTTACTGCTACTGCACTTATATCTTTCATTGTTAAATTTGCATCTTTAAGACATTTATTTATTACAAATGTAATATCTTTTACGTGATTTCTACTAGCTATTTCAGGAACAACTCCTCCATATAAAGTATGAATATCTATCTGACTTAAAATAACTGTAGATATTTCTTCATGACCATTTTTTACAATGGAACAGCTTGTCTCATCACAGCTTGATTCTATTCCTAGTATGTAAATATCTTTCATAATATCAACTCCATTAGTATCCCGTCACTATGTTTATAATAGTTTTTTCTTATTGCTACTTCTTTGAAATTTAATTTTTTATAAAGATTGTATGCCTTTATATTTTTTTCATCTACTTCCAAAGTTATATTTTCACAATTATTTATTTTTCCATATTCTATTAAATGTTTTAATAGTTTTGTTGCTATATCTTTATTTCTTTCTTGTTCTATAACATAAATATAGGATATATCTAAATGTTCATATAAATGATTAAACTCTAATAACCCTACTATGTTATCATTTATGATATAAGCAAAAAACTTAGTAAATGGATTATCTTTACTTATAATTTTGAAATTTTTTATTTTGTTTTTTTCTATCTCTTGTATCATTTATTTAGATTTTCCTCTGCTTCAGTTCTTTTTAAATAATTTGGAACAAATGTGAAAGGATCTTCTTCTTTTAAGATTATATGTTTAAACGTATTTTCTATATTTGGTTTAAATTCTATGACATTTATGTCATCAAAACTATCTAAAGATACAAATGATACTTTGCCTTCTAAATCATTAGCTAATTCTTTTAATTTATTTATTCCTATATAACAATCTTTTAATATTGGTTTATAATTTTTATCATATATACCAGCATAGCAGAAATTTCTTCTTGCATCTATTAAAGGAATAATATAATCACTATCTTTTATAGATGTTGCCATTACAAATAATGATGATACACTATATAATTTTTTATTTAGACTCCAAGCATATATTTTTGAAATTGTCACCCCTACTCTTAATCCTGTAAAAGATCCAGGACCTTCAACACAAACGATATTATCTATATCATTTGGTTTAAAATCACATTCTTCAATTACTTCTTTTATGGTAGGTAAAGCCATTGAAGATAAATCTTTTGCTAGATATTCATTTTTTTCTTTTAATAACTTATTATCTTTTAATAATGCAACGTGTAAATATGGTGATGATGTATTTAAAAAAAGACTTATCATATTACAGCCTCCACTAAGTCTTCGTATTTTTTTCCATAAGGTTTTAATATTAAAATTCTAGTATCTTCTGATACTGTTTTAAAGATTATTTCTAATCTGTTTTTAGGCAATTCATCTTCTATTAAATCTGCCCATTCTATTATACAAACTCCTTTTTTTGTGAAATATTCTTGAAAGTTTATTTCAACATTTGACTCATCAAGTCTATATACATCCATGTGGAATAATGGAGCTTCTCCTCCGTAATATTCTTTAACAATATTAAAAGTTGGACTTGTTATAACTTCATCTATTCCAAGTGCATTTGCAAATCCTTTTGTAAATACTGTTTTTCCACTTCCTAAATCTCCTTTTAAGCAAATTACCATATTAGGAAATTTTTCTGATTCTAAATTTTCTGCTAATTCTATAGTCTCTTCTTCACCATGAGTTGTTATTTTATATTCCATTTGTATCACCAAAAATATCATAGCATAAAAAAAAGATGTAATACAAGATGTTTTACATACTTTTTAATTTTTTATTTTTACTTTGTAAACTACTTCTTTATCTTTATAACTAAACATTACAATTATACCTATAATAATAAGAATTATTCCTAGTGTTATTCCTGTAAATATCCAAGTTATAATTGGTGTTGCTATTATTATCAATCCTATTAGTATTTTCATTATACTTGTTATTAATATGTTCATACTTAGAGTTGGTGATTGTAAAGCATAAACAAAAATTAATGATAAAACACCTGAAGTTATTAAAAATGATGCTAAAAGAATTGATATTAAATTAATTGTAATATTTGATGCAAAGAATAGTATTATTCCAAATATTATATTCATTATTCCTGTTGATAAATAATTATAATCTTTATCTATTAATGAATATATTGTTCTTAATATTCCTGCTATAAATAGTATTACTCCCATATATTTTACTAAATTGTTGATACTAGTAGCTGGATTAAATAAAATAAAGATTCCACCTACTATAAATATAATTCCTATTATGATACTCCATATTTTTTTTGACATAATTTTCCCTACTTTCCATAGCCTAGATTATCATCTCTAAGCCATACTTTATTTTTTTCTTTTGAGTTATATACTCGATATTCATATTTTGTTCCTATCCCAAATTTTAATGCTACATAGATAGTTTTTGTTTCATTTTTTGATAGAGGTATTACGGTTTCTCCTATCGGAGTATATGTTATTTTGCATTTGTATATATATATTCTATTTTTATCATGATCAACATAATTACAAGTTTTTTCTTTTATCTCTGAGATGTTTTCTAACTGTCTTCTAGTGGATCCTAAATCTTTTTCGTTTTCATTGTAATTAAACCATGCATCAAGAGCTTCTTCTGCATACTTTCCATTTTTATAAAGGTCTCTAAAGCATCCAGTTAAGCATAAAAATGTAATACATAAAAACACTATTTTCTTCATATCATACCTCATAGTAATCTTAACATAAAATAGTGTTTTTGTAAATTATTCCAATATATCTTTGCTCATTATTTCATTTTTTTTGTAAACTGTTACTTTGTCATTTACATCTACTATTGCTAGTAATAAATCACTCATTTTTACTTTTTGTTTTTCTAATTCTTTTTCTAACCATTCTTCTGTTTTATTTATATTCTTTAGGTTTTCTTTCATTAATTTACCATCAATTACAACATTGGCACATAGTCCAGTTTTTTGTGGTTTTAATTTCATATCTTTCATTGTTACTGTTTGATATTCGTCTTTTGCTAAGAAGCTTATTTTTCCATTTCCTTCCATAACTGCATAGTTTATTTCTGAGATATCAAAATATCCAGCTGAACGACATTGTTCTAATAAATCATTAACATCAAATTTTACTTTTTTAAGTCCACCTTCGTCTATTTTTCCATTGCTTATCAAAACTGTTGGTATACCCATAAAATATCTTCTTAAACATATACTTTTCATTGTTAATATTGATATTATATACGCTACTATACCAAATATTATTACCGCTAATGTTCCATGAGCAATATGTGAATCTAAGTTTATTGTCATCTCTGCTGCAAAGTTACCTATTGAAATACCTATTACATAGTCAAATAAACTTAGTTGAGATACTTGCTTTTTTCCTAACATTTTTGTTATTAAAAATAAAGTTATGAGTGAAAGAACAGCTCTACCTGTTACTTTTAAAAGATCCATTATTTCCATATAATCACCATTTTTATTATGGTTACTTTTTTTATTTTTATTACAAAAAAACAGGAAACATTTCCTATTTTTTCACTGTTACATTTAATTTTATTTCATTTTTATCTTGTTTTATTGTTATAGTTGTTGTTCCTTCTTTTATAGAAGTTATTTTCCCGTATTCATCTACTGTTGCTACTTCTTCGTTTTCTGATTCATATGTAACATTACTGTAACATTTTGCATTTTCTCCTAAGTCAACAGTTATAATGTATGATTCATTAATGTTCATTTCTATGCTTGATTTTTCTACACTTTTATTACTTAATTCTTTACATACATAAAAATTTTGGTTTTTTGTTACTTTCTTTGATCCTGCAGTTGCCTCTATTTTTAACTTTATTGTTCCACTTTCTTGTGGCGTTAAATCAAGATTTATTTTTTCACCAGTTGCTTCTGCTTTGGATAATTTTACAGTTTTATTATCTGCTGTTATTTTGTAAGTTGTTTTTGATAAATTTCCACTACCTTGAGCTGTTATTTTAACACTACTTGTTTTTTCAGCATAAATTATTTCGTCAAATTCTATTTTTATATCTGTTAATTTTGGTCTATTTTGTAAGGATCTAAATACTAATAAAGCTATTGTTAAAATAACTATTATTGCAATAATAATTATATATTTTAACATTGGATTTTTACCTTTATAATCTTGAAAACCTACTTCATTATAATATTGTGAATTTTCGTTTGTGCTGTCATCTGCTTGAAAATCTCCTAAATTATTTCCTTCATTCATATTAATACCTCCCGTATTTTACTCATACTAAATATACATTATTTTTTTATAAAAATCAAGTTAGAAACCATTATTTTACTTGTTGTTTTTTAATATATCTCTTGCCGCTACTAAACCAGTTGCTGCAGCTGTTACTATATTTCCAGCTTTTCCTGAACCGTCCCCTATAAAATAGATATTTAAATTATCTATTTTGAATTTATTATTTGTAGTTATTTCATTAGAGAAAAATTTTATCTCTGGCCCATATAATAAGGTATCGTCGTTATTTACACCTGGAATAATTTTATCTAATTTTTCTAATCCTTCTAATATGTTTGATATTATTCTATGCGGTAAAACTAAAGCTAGATCCCCTGCTACACAATCCTTTAATGTTGGAGTGATAAACCCTTTGTTTATTCTATGCCATTCACTTCTTCTTCCGTTTTTTAAATCTTTTAAGGTCTGAATAATGGGTTTTCCGTCTCCTAAAACATTGGCAATTCTAGCAATTGATTCGCCATATAATCTCGTATTTGTAACTGGTTCTGTAAGACTTACTTTACTTATGAATGCAAAATTTGAATTATTTGATTTTTTTGATTTTAGTGCATGCCCATTTACACATATGTATCCATAATAATTTTCCTTTGTTACATATCCACCAGGATTTGTGCAAAATGTCCTTATTTCATCACCATATGTATCTGTTTTGATAAATATAGTCGGGTCATAAATAATGCTACAAATATCTTCTAGAATTTCACGACGTGTTTCTACCCTTACTCCTATTTCTATACTTTGGGAAATATATGGGATATTATATTTATCAGCCAATTCTTGTATCCATTTTGCACCAGTTCTTCCAGGGGCTACTATAACATTTTTTGTTTTTACTTTTATTTCATTCTTTTTATTTTCTTTATATATTATTTCATGTTCGTCTTCTTTTATACTTATAATATCTGTAACATCCGCGTTTTCCTTTACAATAACACCTTTTTCTTTTAAGTAATTAGTGAAATTTTCAATATATATAGGCAAATTATCAGAGCCTAGATGTTTTTGTTTTATAAGAAGTAATTTAGCTCCTGATACTGCTACTTTCTTTTTTATTTCTTCTGCTTCTTTCATATTTGATGGATAGATTTCGCTGTCCATTTTAAATTTATTAAATATTTTCTCTGTATCATCTATTAAGTTATTTGCTTCTTCTTCATTCATATATTTATACAAATCAGATTTTCCTAGTTTTGGAACAAAGTTTAATTTACCGTCTGAGAATGTTCCTGCTCCTCCATAGCCTGACATAATATTACATGGTTTACAATTTATACATGGTATTTTATTTTTATTCATAGGGCAAACTCTGTTTTTTGCAAATTTACCTTGATCCAGTAATAATATTTTTAAATTTTTGTTATTTTCTATTAACTCATAGGAACTGAAAAGTCCCGCTGGACCTGCTCCTATTATGACTACATCATACATTCTTAATTCCTCCTTTTATATTTTATCATATATTTTTGAAACATAAAAATATAATTTAATAAGGAGGTTTATATGATTAATTTATTAGTTTTATTTGGAGGGAAAAGTAATGAACATGATATTAGTATTTCTTCTTGTAAAAGCATTTTAACTAATATAAATAAAAGTAAATATAATATTAAGACTGTTTATATTGATAATGATAATAATTGGTTTTTAGTTAGAGATATAAATAAACTTTATAAAAGAAAAAAATGTAATATCATAAAATTATGTAAATGGTGTGATGTTTGTTTTCCTATAATGCATGGCAAATATGGAGAGGATGGGAAATTACAAGGTCTTTTAGATTGTTTGGGTGTTAATTATGTCGGATGCAATCTTATTTCAAGTGCTGTTTGTATGGATAAAGTTTTGTTTAAACTTATTTTAAATGGTATGGGAATTAATAATGCTCCATTTATTTTTGTAAATAAATTTAATTATAATTATAAAGATACTTTAGAGAATGTAGATGAAAAAATAGGTTTTCCTTGTATGGTGAAACCTGCTAATTCTGGTAGTAGTATTGGAATAAGTAAAGTTAATTCTTTTAATGAATTAGAACGTTCTATTAAAGAAGCTTTTCTTTATGATGACAAAGTATTAATAGAAAAATTTATTGATGCTAGAGAACTTGAAGTTGCAATACTTGATAATAAGATTAGTCATTTAGGAGAGATTAATAACGAAAATAGTTTTTATTCTTATCAAGATAAATATGTTAATAAAACTACTACTAGTATTGTAAGTGATATAAATGAAGAATTAGAAGAAGAAATAAAAAGTATTGCTTATAATGTTTATAAAAGCATAGGTTGTAAAGATTTAGCTAGATGTGATTTTTTATTAGAAAAGAATTCAAATAAAATATATTTTAATGAAATTAATACAATGCCTGGTTTTACATCTATTAGTATGTATCCAACATTAATTAATGATTTAGGAATTGATTTTTCTTCGTTAATAGATAAACTTATTTCTTTAAATATTTAAAAAACATACCAATTATTGGTATGTTTCTTGTGTTATTAGGTTAATATTACTTTGCATAATTGTTAAAAAGTCTTCATTATTATTCTTATCTTTTTCTGATATAGTTTTTAATGTTTTAAAAGTTAGAGTTTTTATATCATATTTATCTAATAACTTTTCTACAGTTTTATTACTGTTATTTTCATCTGTTACAAATATAAAACTTAGCTCTTCTGCATCTAATAAATCTTCAGCTTTATCAATATTCGAATTATTATTTTTACCATCTTCAGTTAAATTAATTACTTCAAATCCATATTTTTCTAAAAATTTCATACTTTCATCAATTGTTATAATACTTTTATTAACAGAATTATCCGCTGCTAATTTTAATGCAGCTTCAAGTGATGTTATATCTATTTTTAAAGATTCATAATTATCATCTAGTGAACTTGTTAAATACTTATTATTTATGTAACTTGTTAACTCTTCTTTTATATTTTGTGCTATCATTAGAAAATCTGATAGATTTAACCAAGAATCTGATGACACTTTTGATTTTTCTATTCCGTATGTTGAATCAATTATTTTTAAATTTTTATTGTTTTTTAACATTTTTCTTACATTTTCTTTATCATTCGTATTACCATCATATATTACAATATCTTTTTTACTGTAATCTTTTAATTGTTTTTCAGTTAATTTATAACTGTCACTAGTCATACCATATGGATAAATATTTGAGATAGTTGATTTTTCTCCATATAATCTTGATACTGCGTATTCTGTTGCATAATTTGTTGTAACTATTTCTACATTATCCATATCATAAAACTTAATGCATCCAGTTGATGCTAATACGCATAATAGTAATGTTGTTATTTTAATAATAAATTTCTTACTTTTCATTTTTACTCCTTTTCTTCGGAACAGGATCATATCCTGATGTTCCCCATGGAGAACATTTTAATATTCTTTTTATTCCTAAATAAGTTCCTTTAAATACTCCATATTCTTTTAATGCTTCTATCATATAATTAGAACAGGTCGGTTGATGTCTACATGCTTTGTGCCAAGGACCTGGTATTAATTGATAAATTCTGATAAAGCCTATCATGATGTATTTCACTTATACCACCACTATTATTTTACTATTAATTATTTGTTTTAGCAATTATTTTATTTTTTATAATTTTATGTTATTATTTTATTAAGGTGATTCAAATGATTAAATTATTAAAAAAACTAGGTATTAATCCTAAAAATATGAGTTTGTATGAACAAGCTTTTACGCATACTTCTTTTATGCATGAACAGAATTTAAGTAGTTCTTATGAAACTTTAGAATTTTTAGGAGATGCAATTGTTGATTTAATAGTATCTGATTATTTATACAAAAGTGGAAAATATAATGAAGGAGAAATGACAAAGCTTAGAGCTAGTTATGTTTGTGAAAACGCTTTATATGAATACGCTACTGATTTAGGATTTAGTAAATATATAAAAGTTGGCGTTGGTGAGAAAAAAAGCAAGGGAAATTTTAAAAAAGCTATTGTTGCAGATGTATTTGAAGCTTTTATTGCTGCTATATATTTAGATCAGGGATTTGAAACTGCTAAAAATATTGGTCTTAAAATTATAGTTCCATATATAGAAGATAAAAATGTATTATTATTTAATGATTATAAGACTGTTTTACAAGAAGCTGTTCAAACAACTAAAAAATCATTAGAATACGTTCTATTAAAAGAAGAAGGGCCATCACATGATAAAACCTTTGAAATGTCTGTTATTGTTGATGGTATAACATTAGGAACAGGTGTTGGAGGTTCAAAAAAAGAGGCGGAACAAGAGGCCGCTAAACAAGCTTTAAAATTATTAGCAAAAAAATAATCACTTAACTGATATAAACCCAAAAAAAGTTGGTCAATTTATAAATAGTTAAAGGATTGTTATCTATAATTTACGGGTAACAGTCCTTTTAATTTTGTTTATTTTCATAATTTCAATTTGACATATAAAAACCTCGTTTCTATTTTATTCAAGAAACGAGGTTCGTATTTTATATGTTTTTCATATATTTTCTTTTTAAAACTATTGTTGTTCCTACTGTTACTGCTATAACAACAGTTCCAGCTAATATTATAGAAGTTGCAACTCCTGTTTTAGGATTTGATGTTGTCCCTGTATCTCCTTTACAGAATTTACTTTCATCATCAATATATAAACATTCATCTTTCCATTCAACTTTTGATGATGCATTTTTTGTTAAATCTGCAACTCTTTTTCCATTTATATATAGATATCCATCGTCGCCAACAAATACACCTAAACAATCATCTTTATTATCTTTTTTACAAATCTTTAATCCTGTGTTTAATCCATTTATATATAGATATTCATCATCGCCTAATTTTAATGCTTCATCTATTTGACTTTTTATATCCCCTATTGTTGCATATGTAAGTGGTTTTTCAGTTGTCAATACCTTATCATATTTACTAGCATTTATATCATATATAAATAACTCATATTTATCTCCTACTTTATCAATTCTCATTTTGACTTTATCTGTAAATTCGGTAGAAAAGAAATTATCGTAAGGTAAATCTGTTTCTGTTGCCTTTATAGTTTCTGAAGGCATATTTAGCTCCATATAATTTGAACTATATTTCATCCAGAATTGTGGATAATAATAACTTCCATCTTCTTTTTGTTTTAATTGTACTCTACAAAAATATGTTGGTGTTGATGTTCCATTAGCAACTTGTAAACCCATTAAAGCTAAACTTGTGCCTGGTTTCTTTGTGCTTGGATTGAAATAGCCACCTTTTACAGCACATAATTCTTCGTCTTTATGGTTAACACAAACATCTTCATATAGTTTGTTCAGTCCTTTTTTATCAGATGTTGATGGGTCATAGTCTATTGAACCAACAATCATTTGTAAAAGCTGTAATGGCTCATCTGCTGTAACTTTACCATCAGAATTTAAATCTAGTGGTGTATAACATTCCATATCTTGTATATAATTATCATCACTATTGTATGTAAATGTTCCCAACGTAATTATATCATTTGTTTTTCCTACTAAACATGAGCTATGTCCTGTTTCATCATCAATGTATGTACCATTTTTTGCTTTGCACTCTTCTTCATTATCAGCGCTTACTAAGCTTGATTGAAGCCATGAACCTCCTCCAAATGTTTTAGCAATAATTGCTTTTGCATTAACATTTGCAATTGATGCAAACCCTAATATGAATGCTAGTGTTGAACATAATAATATTTTTTTAATATTCTTCATCTTTATACAACTCCTATCTTATAGATATATTTTAGTATATATTTACTTTTTTAACAAGTATATTTTATTATTTTTTTAACTTTTACGTAAATATGTATTTCTATTTTATAGTTATTGCCTTATTTTTGATTATTATACTAATAATGATATACCAATTAGGATAATTCCTATTATGATTCCTATAATTGATATTTTTTTATCTCCTTCATTTTTAATATGAATAAATAATTCAAAAAAAGTAATATATATTATCATTCCTAATGTTATAGAAAGTAATATTCCTAGTGTTATTTCATTTATTATATTGTTTAATAAAAACATTATTAAACCTCCAATAAATGTGGATATAGCAACTAAAGAACAAATAAGTAAAGTTTTTTTCTTATCTTTATTGTAATTTAAAAACATTGTGGATATTACCATTCCTAGCGGTATATTATGAAGTCCTACTCCTATTCCTAATAGATATGATGATACTCCATTTGTTTTATATACACTAAATATTGCCATCCCTTCGATTATATTATGAAGTATTAATGCTACTGAAGATATTATTCCAATATGATGTAGGTGTTTTTCTTCATGTTTTTCTTCATGGTCATGATCTGGAATAAATAAATCTAAAAGTTTTAGTATTAATATACCTATAATTACAAATATTGTTATTATAAGAGTCGCTTTGGCAAACTTAAACTCACTATAAAATATTTCTATTACTTCTGGAGTTAAATCAAATATCATCAACATAAGTAAACATCCAAATGCTATACCTATTGCAAGTGTTATAAAGTTTTCACTTTTTTTAGCAAATAAAGCGATTAGTGCTCCTACTACAATAAATAATCCTAAAACTAAAGTTAATATTAATCCATTTATCATATTTTTTTCTTCCTTTTTATTATATTTTATAAAAAACATCTGATTTATAAAATCAAATGTATTATTTTTTATGGCTGCCCCAGTTAGATTCGAACTAACGAATGTCGGAGTCAGAGTCCGATGCCTTACCGCTTGGCTATGGGGCAATTACATTTTTATTATATTATATTTTTTACAAAGTTTCTAGTTTATTATATAATATTTCGTGGTGATTCATATGAATGTTTATAAAAATTGTAATTTATGTCCTAGAAATTGTGGAATTAATAGATATACAAATTTAGGATTTTGTAAGGCTAGTAATAAACTTAAGATTGCCAATGCTGATTTATTCTTTTATGAGGAACCTGTAATATCTGGTGATAGTGGTAGTGGCGCAATATTCTTTAGTAATTGTAATATGGGGTGTATATTTTGCCAAAATTATGAAATAAGTAATGAAAATAAAGGCCGTTATATTTCCATTAATAAATTTAAAGAAATCTGTTTAAAATTAGAAAAAAAGGGAGCAAAAAATATTAATTTAGTAACTCCTTCTATATATGTCCCTAGTATTATTAAGGGAATTAAAAAAGCTAAAAAAGAAGGGCTTAGTATTCCAATAATTTATAATACTTCTTCTTATGAAAATGTTTCTACTATTAAACTCTTAAATGGTTTAATTGATGTATACTTACCTGATTTAAAATTTTATGATGATTCTTTAGCTATAAAATATTCTAATGCTAAAGATTATTTCAAATATGCTAGTAATGCTATTAATGAAATGTTTAAGCAAGTTGGAAAGTGTATCTTTAGTAATGATGGTTATATAAAAAAAGGCATAATTGTTAGACATTTATTGTTACCAGGACATTTAGAAGATTCTAAAAAAATTATAAAATACTTATATGAAACTTATAAAGATGATATTTATATCAGTATTATGAATCAATATACTCCTTTAAGGAATCTACCATACTCTAATTTAAATAAAAAAGTTACTGATGATGAATATGATGAACTTATAAATTATGCTTATGATCTTGGTATAAGAAATTGTTTTGTTCAAATTGGAGAAACTCAAAGTGATAGTTTTATTCCTGACTTTAATTCTTTTTCATTTTAAGATATGTTGTCATATTAAGTGTTAATTTATCTATAATATATTTAAGTTCTTTATTTATATCTATTTGATCTTCTTTTGTTATATTATAATTATTCTTTTTGTCTTCTAGTGAGGCTGATGAATCTGCCAAATAAGAAAGTTCTCTAAATAGTTCTATACTATATGTATTAATAAATGTATCGATATTGCTATTTATTTCTGCTTCTTCTATAGACTTTTTTAAACTTAGCTTTTGTTTTAGACAAATTGCTATTTTTTTTGTGTTATCATAGTCAAATGTTTCATAGTTATCATTTAAAATTAGTTTTAATATTTCTTCTTCGTCTAAACTAGTGAATCCTTCTTCTAGTCCTACATTTTCATCTTTTAGTAATTCCATATATATTTGTTCTTCTCTTGTTTCTATAATATATGTTTCTCTAGAAATTCCTATTTTTTTTGTTAAAATATTATTATTTAAGCTATATTCATTTTTATAACTTTTTATTAAATGACATATATTGTGAGTTAATGCTGCTAAACCTCGTGCAGAATCTAGATTATATGTGTGTGACAAAATTATATATCTATCTGTTTTTTCTATTACATAGGTTTTAAGCAACATATCATATTTGATAATAGGAATTGATAAATATATTCCACTTGTAGAATTTAAATTTTCTTTTATTAATGACTTTTCATTATTTATATTTATTTTTGTTAATTTGTTTACTAAAATATTTATAGTCTCATGTGAATTACAACTAATTATTCTTGTCTCTTTTAAACTATTCTTTATAATATCTTCATATTCTTTCCCATAATACTTTATAATACTAGGAAAGATTTTTTTTATAGCTCTTGTGGTTTTTTCATCATAATTAAATTTATTTTGTAGAGTTTCTATGAATAAATCTAACATGATACCACCTCTTGACTTATTATTATACATCTAAAGTTTTTATATATAAAGTTTTATTTAAACAAAAAGAGTCTTTTTTTAAAGACTCTTGATCTATATAAACGCAAACCTTGCGACTTACGTCTTAATAATATGTTATGTAGTTTTATAATAAATGTTACTTATTATCAACTATTTCTAGTATATTAATATCTTATTAATATATTCACAGTTTTTTTATATTAATTCATATTCTCTTACTGTTATTCTATCATCAGAACAATACTCAATAACAAATTTATTTTCTTTTTTACATATTATTATTCCTATTGTTTTATTTTGATTTAATTTTTTTATATTTTTATCAATATAATTCATATATACTTCTATTTGACCAATATGTTCTTTTTTTAATCCTGTTACTTTAAGTTCTATTACTACATAACAGTTATACTCTATATTATATAAAAGTAAATCTATATAATTATATCTATCTCCTATTTTTATTTTATATTCACTTCCTACAAAACAAAAATAATTTCCTAATCCTTTCATAAAAGATTCAATATCTTCTAATATTAAATTGTATAATACTTTTTCATGTATCACTTCTGTATTATTTTTATTTTTTATTATTATAGGATTAGGAACTAAATCTTTAACTTCTAATTTTTCTTCTTTAATTAATTTTGTTCTGGTCTTTATTGGTAATCTTTCATATTCTTTATTTCTTATTCTATTTCCTAGTTCTCGATATCCTAAATTGTTTATAATTGCTACATTAATATAGTATTTTATCTCATCATTATTTTTCAAAGATAATAATTCACGATAATGAGACCAACTCAATTGTGAACGCATTGCGTTCACTTTTTCATCTCTAAATAATAAATAAAACTTTCTCATATTTAGCAAATTTCTATAGCTATACTTTTTATTATTTAATTCCATAATAAGTTTTTTTGAATATTTCTTTATTAGATTCTCTCCATATTTGGCTCTTGTTTCTCCACCCTGTGCTTCAATATCACTTCTATTTTTACTATAATCTTTTACTTTTTTATATACTTCATTACTAATAAATAAGCCTTTTATTTGTTCATAATAATTCATTTTCATTCTCCTTCCTACGGTTTATAAGTTATAATTTTGTATCTATACCCATTTTTATTTAGTTTTATTTTTATTGATCCATCTTTATCGGTTCTATAGATATTGCTATCTTTTAAAATCTCTAATACAGTGTTTTTTGGATGTCCATATTTATTATTTTTTCCTACACTTATGATAGAGTTTTTAGGTCTGATTTTTTCTATAAATTCATCACTACTACTTGTATCTGAACCATGATGTCCTACTTTTAAGAAATCAATATCTTTTAAATTATATTTTTCTAATATAGCTTTTTCTTTATTTATTCCTGCATCTCCCATAAATAAGAATTTTGTATTTTCGTATTTAAAATATAAAACATTTGAATCATCATTTTCATTATCATATAAATCAGTATTTAAAAAGTATAAATTTATATTATCTAATTTTAATTCTTTTATTCCTTTGTAATATTTAATATTTTTATCATTTATTACTTTGATTAGTCTTTTTTCTAAGTAGTTATAATTACCCTTGTTAAAGATAACATTATTTACTTTAAAGTTTTTCACAATATTTATAGCTTCACCCATATGATCATAGTCTCCATGAGTTAGAATTAAGTTATCAATTTTTCTTATTCCTTTAGATTTTAAATATGGTAATATCTTATTCTTTGAATAATTAAATTCTTCCTTCTTATCATATGATGGCTTTCCTCCAGTATCTATTAGTGTAGTTTTTCCATCTATAACAATAAGAGATGAATCTCCTTGTTCTACATCAAAGAAAATAATGTAGTCTTCATTTTTTAATGGACTGTTATAGTGTAGTATAAATGTTAATATAAGAATAACTAGATATCTTTTTTTAGATATTTTTATTAGAAGTATTAAGATAATATAATAAATAATGATATGAATTATACTCATTTTGCAAAATATTATTTTAAAGATCTTTATCTTATTAAATAGAATACTTGTTTTTTCCATTATATTTATAAAAATATAAAGTATTTTATCAAATGGTGGAAATATAAAACTTATTATAGTTAAAGGCATAACTATATTGGATAGAAACGGAACAAAAAATATATTAAATATAATAGACATAAAATTTGTTTCATAAAAATTATTAATGCTTATAGGAAATGATGATAAATTAGATATTAATGAGGTTGTTAATAGTTTTTTTATAAAGTTTTTTTGTTTATTAATTTTATTAGAGGATATTATTAGAAAAAATGTATTTATAAATGAAAATTGATATCCTATATTATATAAAATAAAAGGATTTATAAATATTGTAATACTTAGTGATAATAAAAGAATATTTATTTCTTTTATATAGAAGTATTTAATTTTATTAATTATTATTAAAATTGTAAATATAGAGGCTCTTATTACTGAGGGGGTAAATCCCGTTATGAACATATAAAGTAGTAAAAACATTATTACTATAATATATCTTGTATTTTCTTTTAGTTTTAGTTTTTTTAATATATAAAGAAGTATAGATGAAAAAAGTGAAATGTGAAGACCTGATATAGCAAATAAATGGCTTATTCCATTATTTTTATATGTTTCTTTTATATCTATATTTATATAGTTATTATCTCCTAAAAGTAGTGACTTTATATAGGGGTGTGTTTTTGATAGTTTATTTGATCTTTTGTATAAGTAATCTTTTAACTTATAAAATATATTTTTATTATTTTGTATTTTAGTTAATTTAGTTATTTCTATTAAGTTATATATTTTGTTATAGTATAAATATTTTTTATAATTAAAAGTATTTTCTAGTGTATTGTTTGTTAATTTATTTTTTATACCATTAATTATTATTTTATCTCCTAGGGAATATTCTTTAAGAAACTTTAGTTTTTCTTTTTCTTCTAAATAGTAT
>CAKORS010000001.1 GCA_934101605.1 uncultured Bacilli bacterium | reverse complement strand
ATATGTAATTTTATTGTTTTTTCCTTGTGTCATTTTCTTTTCCACTTTAGCATAGGCTCTTGCATATTCGCTTTGTATAGCATGTTCCAAACAAATTGTAGGCAGTAATTTTACTTTTTTTAATAAACTTAAAGTACCATTTACACCTGTTATTATTTTTCCGTTATCAATAACTGGAAAACATTTATCAAAATCTCCACTTGTTTTTTCAACGCTAAATCCTTGTGGACAATTTAACATAGAATAATCGTTTCCAAGTTGATCACCACAATCTCCAATTCGAAGCATTGAATTTTGTGGAATACCTATCATTCTTTCAGCAACTTGTATGGCTTTATTTTTGGTGGCAGTACCTATTTGTAAAACATGTTTGCCATTATGCATTCCTATTGTTAAGTTTAAATTTGAGCTTTGTGAATCCCTTATTAATGAATTAATAGTTCTTATTATCTCATTATTAAATTCTAAACTATCGTTCAAAATCATTATTCTTATATTTATTATAGAGTTTGTTTTAGAATCTATTGAATAAGTAACCTTACAATGTTCATTTAAAAGAGATGTATTTAATAAAGAAATAATTTTTTTATTTAATTCTTCTAATTTAATAAAATCTTCTTTAGATGATATATATTCACTAACATTAAAAAGTTTTTCACTACCATCACTAGTCATGAATATCCTTGCACCATCATTAGTAAGTGCATACATTTTTAACAATTGTTTTTTGGTAATTTCATATTTGTTTTTTAAATCATAAATAATATCACTTAATAAATCATTTAATCCAGTCTCTCCTCGACCTGTAATAAAAACTACTGGAATATGTTTTTTTAACATATTTGCTAACATTGGCAAAACACGTGGATCTATCTTTGTTGAATTATCTTCTGTTAATGTTCCATCAATATCAAAGCATACTGCATTATATTTTTGCTGCAATGCTTTTTGATAATTATTTAATAATTTTTCACTTATCATAATAACCTCCTATAAAATTTTGCTCAAAGTTTTTACAGTTTCAAACTGACTAATAGAATCTAAATCTTCATTAAAATAAATACTTGTTCCTCCTTTTTGTTCCCAATCAATTAAATTTTTAATACTATCATCAATTAAAATTTCTCCATTATTTGGTAAATATATTTGGCTTTTTTTCACATGTGGTGGAACAAACAAAATTGGTACTTCTACTTTTCTACTCCTTAATGCTTTTGCTTTTGCTTCCATCTCAACCAAAGTATGTATTTTAGTTAAAATAGAAAGTTGTTTAGATTTGGCTTGTCCCTCTAAAATATAATCAATAGCGTTATTGATTACTTTTGATTCATCTAGTAATTCAAACCAATCTAGTTTTTCAAAAAATGCATCCCAACTTATATCAGGGTTCTGATCTTTTCTTTCAACAACTCTTTTTTCTGTATCAAATATTACTCCGTCAAAATCAATAAATTTTTTTTGATTAGACATAAATATCACCTCTCATAAATCTATTATACCGCATATATAGGCAATATTATGTCTAAATTATTAATTATTTAACTTTATTCTATCTATTTCAAAATGTCTAATATCATCCCTAAGTTCGCAATATGCTGTTACGTAAAATTTATTATCATAATTAAATATTTGTAAAGGATGAATTATTCTTTCTTGCCATTCTTGTTTTAAATTCCTATATAATATTTTTAGTGGTTTTTTATTTGAAATTGCATCATTTAAAGTAAAATATAATACAGATTTACCATTAGTCCCATTATCCAAAAAATATTTACTCTTTTCCTCCTCTACATCACTTGCAAATTTAATTTTATTAATTAATCTTTTATATTTTACAATATCTTCATATCCTAATTTTTCTAACAGCATATTAACATTTTCTAATAATTGAAGATCATATTTATTAAAATGGTTATACTGATTTTTGATATTTAGTATGTAATATCCTCCATTCGGTCCCATAAATGTTTCTATTGGAATTCCTGCTTGTTCTAATTCTACTTTATAATATCTAACCATACGTTCAGTAATACCTATTTTTTCTGATAGTTCCTTTACGGTATATTTATTCCCTGTATTCAAATAGTTTAACATTTGAATAGCATTTGATACTTTGCCCATCTTTTCACTTCCTTTATTTCATTATATCATTTAATATTACTGGTTTTATTAAATCAACATAAATTTCATTAAATTTTATTATATTAAAAATTACTTCTGACTGAATTTAATTTTTGATTAATTTTATGATGTTCACTTGTGCCATAAATTTTTCTTCCTCTAAATCTTTTAGAGGACGAAAAAAATCAACACGAATGTTGATTTCATGATTTTGTGTGGATAACACAAACCCTTTATTTATATGGGTTAAATGAATTTGTGTACATGATTTTTTATTTTTCGCACACAAATTGCACACAATTTAGTGTTTTTGCACACAATTTAGTGGTTTTTTGACTAATTCCAATTGTACAAGCCCTTATAAAATAAGCTATTTACCACAGCATTGTTTGTACTTCTTACCAGAGCCACAAGGACAAGGATCATTTCTTCCTATTTTAATCTTCTTTTCCTTTTTAACATTTGCCCTTGTAGTATCTTTATTATTAGTCATTTTGTTTTTAGCAATTTCTTTTCTTTCAATATTTTGAGTTATTTGAGCTTTTAATAAATATAAAGTGATATTTTTATCAATATTTTCTAGCATCTTATCAAATAATTCAAAACCTTCAGTTGTATAAGCTCTTAATGGATTATCTTGAGCATATTGTCTTAATATAATACCTTCTCTTAAATGAGACATAGTATTGATTTGTTCCATCCAATATTTATCAATAACATTTAAACTAATAGCTTTTTCAAATTCATTAATAATTTCCTCTGGAATATCCTTAATCTTATTTTCATATTCCTTAACAGCTAAGTCATAAATAATATCAATAACCTCATCATTAGTTTTTCCATCTAATATATCTTTAGAAATATTTTTTCTAAGTAAATTTGAATTAACATATTCAACAATTAAATCTAAATCATCTGTAGAAATTGTATTATTTTCATAATAAGGATCAACCATATCAGCTATATGATTATACATAGATTTTAAAACCATTTCATGAATAGAATCTTGATCTAATATTTCATTTCTTTTTTTATAAATAATCTCTCTTTGATTATTCATAACATCATCATACTCTAAAACTGTCTTACGCATATCAAAGTTATTTCCTTCAACACGTTTCTGAGCGCTTTGAACACTATTAGAGAACATCTTACTTCTTATAGCAAGTCCTTCATCCATTCCAGTACTTTCTAAAATAGATTTTATACGATCAGATCCAAATCTAACCATTAAATCATCATCCATAGATATATAAAATTGCGTATATCCAGGATCACCTTGTCTTCCAGAACGTCCTCTTAATTGGTTATCTATTCTTCGAGATTCATGTCTTTCAGTACCTATTACACATAAACCTCCTAACTCTTTAACACCTTCTCCAAGCTTAATATCTGTTCCACGTCCAGCCATATTAGTAGCTATAGTAACAGCGCCTTTACATCCAGCATTTTTAATAATTTCAGCTTCTCTTGCATGATTTTTAGCATTTAAAACTTCATGTTTAATTCCACGTTTCTTTAAAAGCGCACTAATCTCTTCTGAAGTTTCAATCGCAATAGTTCCAACTAAAACAGGCTGCCCAGTTTCATGTCTTTTTGCAATTTCATCAACTATAGCATTATATTTACTCTTCTTATTAGGATAAATAATATCAGCCATATCTTTTCTTATTACAGGTTTATTAGTAGGAATAGTAATAACATACATATTATAAATATTTCTAAATTCCTCTTCTTCTGTTTTAGCTGTTCCTGTCATTCCAGATAATTTATTATACATTCTAAATAAATTTTGGAAAGTAATAGTAGCAAGAGTTTTAGTTTCTTGTTGTATTTCAACACCTTCTTTAGCCTCAATCGCTTGATGTAATCCATCACTAAATGCACGTCCTGGCATTAAACGACCAGTAAATTGATCTACTATTACAACTTTTCCATCTTTAACAACATAATCAACATCATTTTTCATACTAAAATTAGCTTGCAAAGCTTGGTTTAAAAAATGAACTAAAGTAGCATTATCAACATCATATAAATTACTAACATTAAAATATTTTTCAGCCTTAGTAATTCCTACTTCATTTAAATTAACTCTCTTAGTTTTTTCATCATAACTAAAATCTTGATCTTTTTTTAAGCTCTTAGCAAATCTATCAGTATCTAAATATAAACCTTTACTTTCTAAAAATCCACCAGAAATAATAAGCGGAGTTCTAGCCTCATCAATAAGAACAGAATCAACCTCATCTATAATCGCATAATTAAGTCCTCTTTGTTGAACTCTATCTTCTCTTCTTACAGCCATATTATCTCTTAAATAATCAAATCCTAATTCATTATTTGTAGTATATAATATATCACAATCATATTGTTCTCTTTTTTCTTTAGGAGAAAGCTCTCTAAGATTAAGTCCAACTGTAAGTCCTAAAAATCTATGAATTTCTCCCATCCATTCAGCATCACGTCCAGATAAATACTCATTTACTGTTATAATGTGAACTCCTTTTCCTGCTAAAGCATTCAAATAAGCTGGTAAAACACTAGTTAAAGTTTTACCTTCTCCAGTCTTCATCTCTGCTATATTACCATAATGTAAAGCAAGTCCACCAAGTAATTGAACATAATAAGGTTTTTCTCCAATAACTCTATAACAAGCTTCTCTTGCAGTAGCAAAAGCAGGAACAACTATATCATCAACAGTTTTTCCATTCTTAAGCTCTTCCTTTAACTCAATAGTTTTATGTTTTAATTCTTCATCACTTAATTTTCCATATTCTTCATCAAGTTCCTCTATTTTATCTGCTATATCACAAAATCTTTTTAATTCTTTATATTCATGATCAAACAATCTTTTTAAAAATGCCATATCAAATCCTCCTTGTTTATACATATATTTTATCACATATATAAATAAAATAATAACAAAATTTATCAAAAATAAAAATAATGATTTCTCATTATTTATTAAAAAATAGCAAGTTTTCTAAAAGTAACTATTTTATCCGCTAAAGAAACTATAAAACTTTCTTTATATTTAGGTATTTTATAACTTGTAAACAAAGAAAGCGGAAACATATGAGTTGCAATAGCGTTAATTATTCTTTTATTTACTAACCAAGGAAAATATTCTAAAGAATTATTAACTGCTGATAAAGGATGTGTAAAACCATGTTTCTTAAAAAAAGAATGTTTTCCATTATTACCTATAAAATTATATCTATATTTTTCATCTAATTTTTCTAGTCCTCTAGAATATAACCATGCTCTTGTATAAAAATCATGTAATAATCCAGCCAAAGCACAATTTCTTCTATCACCATGAAATCTAACAGCAAGTTTATAAGAAATAACAGATACTAACAAAGAATGTTCATAAAGACTCTGAGTTTTATGATGTAAAAAAAATTTTCTTTTCAAAAACTCTTCATTATTTAAAACAGGTTTTACTATATTAAACCATTCATCAAAACTTTTATAATCAAGTAAATTTTGCCTGCACAAAACCATCATTAAGTTGTTATTCATAATTTCCCCCAAATAAAGCTATAAATTAAGTAAATTAAATAAACCATATCCTAGAATAACACTTACTAATATAAAAGTCAAAATAGCCATTATAACAACAACAAAACTAGTAGCAGATTGGTTATTAATGAAACTATCACTATCACCACTTGCTATATTACTATAACTAGTATTATCACCCTTTTCTTCCTTTAAAGGTGTTGTAATATACTGCTTAAAAGGATTATTTTCATTTATTAAAACTCTAGCTTTTCCCTTTCCCATCTCGTTACTAACAGAATTATTATCTAAATCTTTATTATTCAAAACAGGCATAAGTCTTTCTTTTATATTAGAAACACCTCTATTTAAATTATCTAATATTTCTTGCTCTCCATTACTAAAATTAGCCAAGACCTTCACCTTCCTTTATAATTCTATTTGTAGTCTTTGCAACTAAAGATTCTATTTTTTGAAGTTGTTCAGAACTTAAATTATATTCTTTAAATGCATCACCTATTGTATTTTTAACTTTATCTGTAAAATTATCTTTATAATAATCACCAAAAGAAACACTATAATCCATCTTTCTAAAAACAGATATAAAAAAACCTTGCAACCAAGTAGGAACTCTACTCATATATACATCAAAATTATCTAAAACATCCAAATCACTAATAACAGCACTATGGTCTGGATTAGCATACCATCCTAATACCATTAAAGCAAATGATATTCTTTTATGTTCTAAAGATGATTTTCTATCAGCTATTAAGCTAACACCAGTATTAAAACCAGCAATAGTCTTATCACTATAATTATTATTAAATAAATTATCAGGTAAAACAATTTCTCCAGTTCTAATATTTATCTTAATTTCATCTAAATTAATTCTTATTAAAGATCTTTCATCCTTTTCAATAGCATCACTAACATGTTTCATTAAACGACAAAAAGTGTTAACCTTAACACTCGTTATTTCATCCTTTTTATCAATAAATTCTCTTAACGAAATTACATCACTCATACTAGTCACCCATCATAAACATTATAACATAAAATCTTAATATGTAAATAAAATAACTAACTAAAAACAAAATATTTCTTCAATTTTTTCTTAATCCCATAAATAGTATTATCAACCTTTTTAACACTAATATCTAACAAAATAGAAATATCCATATAAGAAAAACCATTATATCTAAGCTCAAATATTAAAGAATCACTAAACTTAAGACTATTTTTAAAAGATTCTATTTTTTTACTATACTCTATATCCATAATAATATTTTCATAATCAATAACATAACCAGCATCATATAAAACATCTAGTTCACTTGTATTAATATTACTCTTTCTTTTATATCTACAAGCTTTATTACACAAATTATATATAGCATTTTTTATAGCCTTATATGCATATGAATAAAACAAAACATTATAATTGTCTTGATAAGATAAAAAAGTATTAAATAACGCAACTCTTCCCTCTTGAACCATATCCTCTAAAGATACACCTTTAAAATTATTATAAAAAGAAAAAGCTATCTTCTTTACAAGTGGATCATACTTATAAATCATAATATTAATAGCTTCTTCATTATCTTCTTTTATCATATACAATAGTTCATAATCATTATAGTCTCTATAATTCATTAAACCTCCTACAACCTTTGTCTTATTACCTCATAAATAAGTATTCCAGCAGCAACCGAAGCATTTAAACTCTCAATTTTACCACTCATAGGAATAGAAACTATAAAATCAGATGATTTTTTAACTAACTCTGAGACACCCTTACCTTCATTACCTATTACTAAAGCAGTCGCATCTTTATAATCAACATTAGTATAACGTTCACCATTCATCTCAGTGCTAACAATCCAATAACCTTTATCTTTTAAATACTTAATCGCCTGATTAATATTAGTAACCATACAAATTTTCATATTAACGCAAGCTCCACTACTAGTCTTCATAACAGTAGAATTAACAGATACACTTCTATCTTTAGGAATTATTATTCCATCAACACCAGCAGCTAAACAAGTTCTTATTATAGCTCCAAAATTATGTGTATCCTCTAAATGATCAAGTATTACAATAAAACCATTTTCCTTTATAATATCATCTATATTACAATACCTATACTCTCCTACATCTACAATTATACCCTGATGATTACCATCTGCAAGTTCATCTAATTGAATTTTATTAACAAATATAGGTTTAATATTTAAATTTTCTATCAAAGAAATTATATTTTTATCACTAAAATTTTTATCTAAATATATATTTTTAATGTTTTTATATCCCTTTAATACCTCATAACAACTATTCTTACCATAAACATACATAACTAATCACCACTAACTTCTACTATTTTTGCAAATATTTCCTCTATCCTATTAAATTTTTTATTCTTATATAAATAACCTATCAAACACTCAAAAGCAGTTGCATGTCTATAAGTAACTATATCACAACTTTTACTTCTAGAATGCGTCTTTGTATTTCTACCTTTTTTTACTATATCTACTTCATCATCACTTAGCATATCAAGAATCTTAGTAAGAAAATAAGCTTGTCTTGTAGCTGTAACAAATTCTAAAGATTTATTCTTTAAATCATTAACCTTACAAATTCCTAAATCTATTAAATAATCTCTTACTAATAATTCATAATAAGCATCCCCAATATAGGCTAAAACCAACATATTATAATTCATTAATCTCTTCTGCTTCCCATTAATATAAGTCTTATAAGTTGTATTACAGTAGTTGCTAAAGATGCAACATATGTCATAGCAGCAGCAACTAACATAGAATGTGCTCCATCAAGTTCTCTATCACTTAAATATTTAACCTTTAAATTTTTCATAGCTTTTTTAGAAGCATCTATCTCAACTGGTAAAGTAAGAAGTTGAAATAATAAAATAATAGCAAATAAAGCAACACCAACATAAAATAACTCTAATATTCCTAAAATAAGTCCTAATAAAATAGCTATATAACTAAAATTTGATGCAAGAGATACTAAAGGATATATAAAACTTCTAATCTTAATTAAAACATTTCCTTCTTTATATTGAATAGCATGTCCAATCTCATGAGCTGCCACTGCTAAAGATGCTATACTTTCTCCATGAAAAATATCACTAGAAAGTCTTATAACCTTTCCACTAGGGTCATAATGATCAGTAAGATTACCTCTACACTCAACAACATAAATATCATCAAGTCCATGTTCTTTTAACATATCTATAGCAACTTCTGAACCACTAACACCTTTACTATTTTTTATACTTTTATATTTAGAATATCTAACACTTACAAGAATTTGAGCACCTACAGTAAGTAATAAAGATATAATAATTAATAAATAATCTAACTCCATAACTCCTCCTATAAAACCTCAAAAGTAACTCCATCTTTAGTATCAATAAGTTTTATACCCTTTTCTAATAATTCATCTCTAATAGCATCAGCAAGAGCATAATTCTTTTGCGCTTTAGCATTCTTTCTTTCTTCTATTTTAAGATTTATATAATCCATAGATACATTAGTATCTTTAATATCTTCTTTTAATAAATCTAAAGATAAAACTTGATCAAAAGATTTAATAAGCTCTAATTTAGTTTTTCCACTTATATCACTTTTTAATACATCATATAAAACAGATAAACTAGAAGCAGTATTCAAGTTATCTTCTAAATAACTTCTAAATTTAGAATCAAATAAATCAAAGTCTTCTTTACTAAAATCACCAGAATCTTTAACACTTAAGCATTTATTTTTCAACTTTTTATATGCTAATGAAGCATTATCTAAATTTTCATAACTAAACACTAATTGTTTCCTATAATGAGACTGTAAACACATAAATCTGAAAGAAAGAGGATTATAACCTTTTTCTTTTAATAAACTAACTGTCAATGTAGCCCCCTTAGATTTACTCATCTTTCCGCTTTCATCCATTAAATGTTCATTATGGAACCAATAATTACACCACTTATGCCCAAAATATGATTCACTTTGAGCTATTTCATTAGTATGATGTGGGAAAATATTATCAACACCACCACCATGGATATCTAATCTATCACCCAAATAATGCATACATATTCCAGAACATTCTATATGCCAACCAGGATATCCATATCCCCATGGAGAATCCCATTTTAGCTCTTGCTCTTGAAACTTAGATTTAGTAAACCATAAAACAAAATCAGCTTGATTTCTTTTATTTAAGTCCTCATCTACTCCCTCTCGAACTCCTACTACCATATCATCTTCTTTATGATTAGTTAAAACATAATAATCATCAAGTAAAGATGTATCAAAATAAACATTACCACCAGCTATATAAGCATAACCATCTTTAAGTAATTTTTCTATTATTTTAATATAATCATCTATATGACTAGTAGCTGGAGACACAATATCAGGAACTCTATTATTAAGCAATTTAAAATCATTGAAAAACTGATCAGTATAATACTTAGCTATATCCATAACACTTTTATGTTCTTTCTTAGCACTTTCAACCATCTTATCATTACCAGAATCACTATCACTAGTAAGATGCCCAACATCAGTTATATTCATAACCCTAGTAACATCATATCCTATATATCTTAAAGTCTTATCTAGAATATCATGCCCAACATAACTTCTCATATTACCAATATGCTGATCATGATAAACAGTAGGACCACATGTATAAAATTTAACTTTTCCTTTCTCATTAGGAATAAATTCTTCAATTTTTCTTGTCAAAGTATTATAAATTCTCATAAAACATCTCCTATAAATTATATGTATATTATATCATAAAATAAAAAAAAGACATACGTCTTTTATAAAGTAACTTGAGTTTTACCATCAATAATTTGATCAATAACAAAACCCTCTATTTCATCTTCAATAATTTTATCAATTCTTCTAGCACCAAACTTATCATATTGACTCTTATTTATAACATCCACAATAACTCCATTAGGTATATTAAGACTAATTCCCTCATTACTATAAAAACTTTTCATATCATTTAACTTATTCTTAACTAAACACTTAATAGAATTATAATCCATATCTTTAAAATAAATAACTTTATTAATTCTATTAACAAATTCAATTCCTAAAAAATCCTTTATACTATCAAAAGTTAAAGTCTCTCTATTATCATTAAAACCTATATTGATCTTATTACATCCAATATTAGATGTCATTATAATAATAGTATTATCAAATCTTATCTCTTCTCCCTTAGAATTCTTACAAACCCCTTCATCTAATATTTGTAAAAATAAATTAATAACCTCAATACTCGCTTTCTCTATCTCATCAAGTAAAATAACGGAATAAGGATTATCTTTAACCATCTCTAAAACATTTTTACTATCTTGATATCCAACATACCCAGGAGGAGCTCCTATTATTTTACTTATAGAATGACTTTCCTTATATTCACTCATATCAAGACGTATCAAACTATCCTCTCCATAAAAATACTTACAATACTCCTTAGCAAGCAAAGTCTTTCCAACTCCAGTTTTACCCACAAATAAAAATGAAGTCGGTTTTAATTTATTTTTTCTATTATATCTAATCTTCTTCGTTATATTATATAAATCATCAATCGCAGTATCTTGTCCAACTATTTTTGTTTTCATAAAAGACTTAAAATTTTTCATAACTTTATCTTTTAAAGAATCCAAAACAGGTATCTTAGAAACATCACAAATAACTTTATCCACATCACTAACCAAAACTTCTTTAAAACTAGTATTAAGATCCTTAAGTTCTAATTTATTAATCTTAGTCTCTAATTCAAGCTCCTTTTTTCTATAAGAAGAAGCTTTAGTAAAATCGTTATCAATAATAAATTTATTCTTCAATTCTTTAACACTTAATAACTCATCATTAAGCTCTTCATAAATATTGTTACTCCCAAAATCATTAATAAAAGATCTAGAACACACCTCATCCAAAATATCTATTGCCTTATCAGGCATCTTTCTATTATAAATATATTTATTAGATAAAAATACAATTCTATCTATAACCTCATCACTAATCTTAACTTTATGATAATTTTCATATATAGGTCTTAATTTCTTTAATATTTCTAAAGTAATGGAAGAACTAACCTCTTTAATCTCTATATTCTGAAATCTACGAGCTAATGCTTTATCATTAGCTATCTTATCTTTATATTCATCTATTGTAGTAGCACCAATAAGCTTTATTTTTCCCCTAGCTAAAGCAGGTTTAAAAATATTAGAAGCATCAATCGCACCTTCAGCTCCACCTGCACCTACTAAAGTATGTATCTCATCAATAAATAAAATAACATCTGGGGCGTTTTCAAGTTCACTAACAAGCTTTTCTATTCTCTCTTCAAATTCCCCTCTATATTTAGTTCCTGCTACTAAATTAGACATAGAAACAGAAACAATTCTTTTACCAATTAAATTAGAAGGAACTTCTCTTTTTTCTATTCTTCTTGCAAGTTCCTCAACAATAGCAGTCTTTCCAACTCCAGCTTCCCCAATAAGTAAAGGATTGTTTTTAGTTCTTCTAGTTAAAATCTCTATCATCCTGTTAATTTCTTTATCTCTTCCAACAACTGGATCTATCTCTCCATTTTTATATTTTTCATTTAAAGAATATCCAAAACTATCTATAGATAGTTTACCATTCTTAGCTTTATTAACAATATTATCAAATTCATCATATAAATCATCTACATCTATATTCATTCCTAATAAAATTCTAATAGCAATACCTTCTCCTTCATCAAATATTGCTAATAATAAATCAGTAGAATCAACCTCTTTCTTACCCTTATCCATAGACAATACTGTAGCATTTTCCAAAATACTTCTAAGTAAAGGAGTATATAAAAAATAATTATTTTGTTGTTTTCCAACCCCAACCACTCTTATTAATTCATCCCTAAAACTATTATAACTAACATTATATTCACTAAGTTTATCAATATCATCCTTATTTCCATACTTCAATATAGAAAGTAATAAATGTTCACTACCAATATAAGGATGCTTTAAAGAACTCATCTCTTTCTGCATATTAAGTAATACCTTTTTTGCTTCTTCACTAAATTTAGAAAACATAATTTTTCCTCCCATTAATATTTTATGTAATAAAAAAAATATAAAACAACTTTCCATCAAAAATATATAACATTTTTCTTATCATAAAAAAAAGACAGACCAAAGTCTATCTTAAATATTTTTACACTAATAACATTATCATGAAAACTACAAATGATACTACAAATAATGCTAAGAACAATTTCCAAATATACTTTAACCATTCTTTATATGAAACTTCTGTTATAGCTAAAGAAATAAGCAATAATACACTTGTTGGTGCAATTAGCATTACAAGACCATAAAGATTAGATAACATAACATTAACTAAAGATAATGTATTTGCATCTGTTACTATAGTTTGTAAATATTGTAATGTGTAAGCAAAGTAATATTGTGAATCAACATAGAAGAAACTTGATAACATTGAATAAAGTCCAGTTACAGCTACATTAAACTTACTAGATATACCCATTACCCAAGTAGCAATAGTATTATATACTGGATAATAATATACTAATACAAATAATGTATAAGCTAAAGCAGCTAATACTGCAGGAATAAAGTAATCTTTAAATCCTCTTCCTAATGCTTCAAAATATCTACTAGGACCTATCTTATAGATAATTGCTATAATCAATGAAGCAAGTATTAATATAATTGCATAATAACTAAATCTATATTGGCTAGTCCATGTTCCAAATGCTGTTATTCCATTAAATAACTTATCAAATAAAGCAAATCCGAAAACATCAATACCTCTAAACCATTCATCAAATTTAGTAAATGCTGATACTCCTAACCCTTCCCAATCAATTGATCCTAATAATAAAACTAATAAAACTAATCCAGCTACTAATAAAATAGGCCAAGATTTTCTTTCTTTTTTAGAAACAATTTTCTTCTCAGCTTTTTTAGAATCTTTTTTAACTGATTTTTTATTATCTTTTTTATTTTTAGTTTCTTTTCTTTCTTCTTTTTCTTCCTTAACTTCTTCTTTTACTTCAACTTTCTTTAATTCATTTTTAACAGTTCCTTTTACTTTGTCAGCATGTTTTAAAGTAAATAGAAGTAATAATGCTAAGCCTACAACAAATAAAATTACTTTAAAGGCTATACCATCATATAAAGAAATATCAATAAATTGACTTGAGAATCCATGGAAAATCCCAGATAAAGTAGAACCATAAATTCCAATTACTGTAGCTCCTACTGTAGCAGATAAAGCTGTTAACTTATCATATCCAAGTAAAAGAACTAAAGAAATTATAAATGGGAATACAAAGAACATTCCAACTTCAAGTCCAACTATTGAAGAAATAATAGCAATAATAACCATAATAACTATTAAAGCAATATTTTCTTTTCCTTTAATTTTTCCTGCAAGAGTCTCTAATAACTTATTATAAACTCCTGTTTCTTCAAGAATAGCATAAAAAGCTCCTACTAATACTATGAATATTATTATTCCGCTGAAAACAGAGAAAGACTCAAATGGTGCTAAGAATACACCAATAACACTTACTTGTTGTCTTGTAGCAGAACTAACATCTCCTCCTACACTACTAACAGCAGGAATTATCCATGAAAGTACGCAGTATGCTAGTAATACTATTCCTATTACTTTGAATAAATTACTTTTCTTTTTCATTTTCTCTCCTCCTAATTATAATTATGACACTAATAGCCCAAAAAGAAAAGAATTTTTTACAAAAAACCCAAAAAAAGCACCATAATTGGTGCTTAAAATACAAAAAATTAAATGTATATTAAATATTGTCTATTTTTTTAAACTTTTCTTAAAATTTAACAAACTCAGTTTAATATCATCAGCCTTTTTTAATTTAAATATTTCATTTTTAAACTCTTTAGCTCCAGGTATACCTTTCAAATACCAAGCAATATTACTTCTAATTTCTAACACAGCCTGTCCCTCTTTTTGAAACTCTAAAAGATAATCCAAATGCTTAATACACATATCTATCTTTTCTTCATCACTAACTTTTTTAGGTTTTGTTGAAGATTCTAAATAATCAACTACCTCTTTTATAAGCCAAGGATTTCCCAAACATCCTCTTCCAATCATAACAGCATCACAAGAAGTTTCATCAAGCATTCTTTTAGCATCATAACAAGTTTTTATATCACCATTACCTATCACAGGTATAGAAACAGCCTCCTTAACTTGTTTAATTATATCCCAATCTGCTTTTCCAGAATAACCCTGACTCCTAGTTCTTCCATGAACACATATAGCAGAAGCTCCAGCTTCTTCAACCACTTTAGCAACCTCTACGGCATTTATACTATTACTATCCCAACCACTTCTAATTTTAACAGTTACTGGAACACTAACATTTTCCTTAACTGCACTAACAATTTCTCTAATTTTATTAACATCCCTTAAAAGCGCTGAGCCAGCCTGTGCCCTAATAGCAACTTTAGGAACAGGACACCCCATATTAATATCAATAATATCTGGATGCATAACATTCTCTATATATTTAGCTGCTTTAACAAAAGATTCCTTATCACTACCAAATATTTGTTGTGCTATAGGTCTTTCAAAATCTGTCATATAAAGCATATCTATAGTCTTTTTACTATCATAACAAATAGCCTTATCACTTACCATTTCAGCATAAATAAGACCACATCCCATTTCTTTTACAATACGTCTAAAAGCACTATTACAAACTCCTGCCATCGGAGCTAAAACAACTTTATTTTTTATTTCCACATTTCCTATTTTCATAAACATCACTACAATTATATCATAAAAAAGAAGCATTATCTAACGCTTCTTATTTGAAAATCGTTTTGTTGTTTTTTTGCAATATGACCAGCATATAATCTTAACATTGGATTTCCTGATAATTCTATTGACCAATTGTTTTTAGCAGAAAAATCTCTAGGAGTATATATATAATAAACTGCCTTTTGATCTTGAATTCCACACACTAAATCTCTCATTGGTTGAGAAACATTTCCTTGACATTTAAATGGATCAAGTGCGTTAACAACAACTATTCTATCAGCTAAAGCTATATCATTAGCCATTTTTCCCCTAATACTTTCATCTTTTAAATCATCCAATGTAAACATTTCAATTAAAGATTCTTTATTATCATTAGATCTTTCTAACATTGTTTTTTCAACAAGTTTAAAATCTTCAACTGTGGCCCTTTCATCTACTAATAATATGTTTAATTCTCTTTGTTTTTCCATAACAAATATCCCCCTTCAAAAAAGATACCGTTATTATAACAGAATTACTTCAAATTGTCAAGTATTTCTTCTTTTGTCATCTTTGAATATCCTTCTATACCCTTTTCTTTAGCTATTTTCCTTAATTCTTGAATACTCATTTCTTCATAATTGTCCGTAGGAAATTTACCATTTTCTACTATATAATCAATTTGCTCTTTAGTTAAAGTTTCATACTTAACTAAGTTTTCAGCTATTAAATCAACAATCTTCATATTATCCTTAATAACTTGTTCACTCTTAGCATAACATGCATCTATAATCTTTCTTACTTCCTTATCAATTTCAAAAGCAACTTGATCAGAGAAATTACGTGATTTATTATAATCTCTTCCTAAGAACACACTTGATTCACTTTGTTCTAATTGCATTGGACCTAAATCACTCATTCCATATTCAGTAACCATTGCACGAGCTATTTTAGTAGCTCTTTCAATATCATTTGATGCTCCAGTAGTTATTTCATTAAAAACTAGTTTTTCTGTAACACGACCAGCAAGTAAAGTAGATATAGTTTCTAAAAGCTCTGATTTAGTTGTATGAGCTTTTTCTTCTTCACTTTGAATATTTGTATATCCACCAGCCATACCACGTGGAATTATAGTTACCTTTTGAACTATATTAGATTTTTCAAGTTTTAATCCTACAATTACATGACCTGCTTCATGATAAGCAGTAATCTTTTTATCTTCATTACTTAATTTTCTAGATTGTTTAGCAGGCCCCATTAGAACTCTATCATGGGCTTCATCAAGTTCACTCATAGTAATAGCATCTTTATTTCTTCTTACAGCAAGTAAAGCTGCTTCATTAAGTAAATTTTCTAAATCTGCACCACTAAATCCTGAAGTTCTTTTAGCTAGAAAATCTAAATGAACATCATTTGCCAAAATTTTATTCTTAGCATGAACTTTAAGGATTGCTTCTCTTTCTTTAACATCTGGTAAATTAACTGTTACTTGTCTATCAAATCTTCCAGGTCTAAGTAAAGCTGGATCCAACACATCAGGTCTATTTGTAGCAGCTATAATAATTATTCCTTCATTAGCACCAAAACCATCCATCTCTGTTAATAACTGATTCAAAGTTTGTTCTCTCTCATCATGTCCTCCACCTAAACCAGTTCCTCTTTGACGACCTACAGCATCAATCTCATCTATAAATATTAAACATGGTGCTGTCTGTTTAGCTTGTTTAAACATATCTCTAACACGGCTTGCTCCAACTCCAACAAAAAGCTCTACAAAGTCAGATCCACTTATATAATAGAAAGGAACACTAGCTTCCCCTGCTACTGCACGAGCAAGCAAAGTCTTACCAGTTCCAGGAGGCCCTACAAGTAAAACACCCTTAGGAATTCTAGCTCCTAATTTTTGGAATTTTTTAGGATTTTTCAAGAAATCAACTAATTCCTTTAATTCATATTTTTCTTCAACCAAACCAGCTACATTACTAAAATTAACTTTATCTTTTTCATCATGAAGTCTAGCTTTACTTCTTCCAAAATCAAATGATTTATTATTACTACCTAATTGTTTGTTAATAAATACAAATACAATTATTCCAATTAAAACAAGAGGTAATATATTAACAATTAATGTTAATATAGAACTTGACTCAGGATCTTTATTAACAACAACCTTAAAATCATCCTTATCAGCTTTCTTTAATATATTAGAAATAACACTCTCTGAAAGAGGAGCCTTTAAAGAAAAACTCTCATTATCATCATAGTTCTTTAATTTACCATCTAACTGATAAATAGATGAACTACTTTTAGGAGTTATCTCTAACTCTACAATACTTCCACTATTTAAATTATTTATAAACTCGTTATATGTAAGAGTATTAACTTTAGTATTTAAAGCTCTATATGCAAAAAACAATAAAGCAAAAAATACAAATATACTAACATATGACCATAAACTTCTTCTAATCTCTTTTTTATTCATAAAATCCCTCCAAATTAATGATACCTTAATATTATATCACACTTTTTACTTTTAGGAACATCATATTTAGTTTTTTTCATTCCTGGTATCCATACTATATTATCATGAGCATCGACTACTATTGGCCAAATATCTCTTTCATTAATAGGTATCTTCATATCTATAAAAATATCCTTAAGTTTTTTTGAACCATTCATATTTTTTATATAAACTTTATCCCCATCTTTTCTAGTTCTAACTCTAAGAGGAAAAGCAACATCTTCCTTACTCAATCTACAATAATAATTATTATTAATATCACTTTCCTCTATAATTTCAATACACTTATTATTAGGTAAATGAACATAATTAGAAATTTCCATATCATAACTATCAATAAGATCTGTAACCTTTGATAACACAAGATTATTATAACTTTTTATACCTTTAATATTATTAGGTAAATATATATAAGAATTAGCTTTTCTAGACCCTATTAATTCTTTAATCATATTAACATGAACATCACCTATTAAAATCAAATCGTCTTGATAATATTTCTCCAACATCTTATAAATAATCTCATTTCGTAATAAGCCATCCAATTCTTTATATTTATTAATATCTAAAATATTATCTTTAACAACAAAAGAAAACTTATCATTTATTAATAAATCAACATACTCATAATAACTATTTAACACCCTACTATATTTTAAAAACTTCAAATGAACATCCTTATCTTCCTTCTTCAAAAAAGGTAAAACAGTCTTTCTATATCTATTTCTTGTATGAGTATTAGAAAAATTAGTCTTATCAATAGCATAAGGTATTTTCTTTTTCTTAGCATACTCTAATATTTCACTTTTTGTAGAATAAACAAGAGGCCTAACTATATCATAACTACCTCTATTACTAACAACACCAAAACCACTATAACCTTTTAAAGTAGAACCCCTAACAATCCTCATTAAAACAGTTTCAATTAAATCATCACCATGATGAGCAGTCATAAGATAATCTATATTATATTTGCTTGCTAAATCATCAAAAAAACTATATCTTATCATTCTAGCCTCATTTTCAAAATTATCATCACTATATTTTTCAATAGTCATATCTTCAAAAACTATATCCTTTTTTAGACAATAATCCTTAACAAATAACATTTCCTTTTTACTTTCTCTTCTTACATTATGATTAACATGAGCAACTATTAACTTTATGTCTTTACTCTTTCTAACTTTCAATAATAAATTTAATAAAACCATAGAATCAGGTCCACCAGAACACCCTAATAATATAGTATCTCCATCTTTTAAAAACGTATTTAAAAAATCTTCAGCCTGTTTCATAATACTCACCTCTTTTTTATAATAAATATATTAATCTAAAATAAATTAAAAAACAATAAAAAAGAGAAAAAACAAATCAACTAGATTTTGTTAATCTCTTATCTTAACTATATATTCATTATCTTTAGAATATAAAAACTTCTCTCTTGCATACTTAGCTATATAATTAGGATCTTGTAACTTTGCAGCCTCTGCTTCAAGTTTTTCCTTTTCATCTTCTAAAATAACATATTTTTTCTTCAATTCCTTTTTCTCTTGTTTTTTTAAATAAACGTCTTTTACAGTATTTCCAACATAGTAAAATACCATTCCATTAATAAATAGGCAAAGCAATACAACTAAAAAAGTTCTTAATTTATTCTTTTTTTTTCTTTTCTTAGCCATATAGAACTCACCTCTATACTATAATAATACTAAAATTAAAATAACTATTCAAGATTTAAGACAAATAACTATTCAAATTGACATTTAATATACATATACATCTTTAAAGATAAAATAAATCCTATAATATAACTAAAGAAAAAATAAATATGAAATATACCTCCATTTATATAATAAATACATATAAAATAAATAATAACATTACATAACATAAAAAAGGTATTATAAACTACTTTTCTAAACAAAGAACCTAATATTAAATATTTATAAAATATTTTATATAAAATATAATCTATAAAACCATAAATTAAAGTAAATAATAAACTATATATTTGTATATCTACACTCATTTAAATAAACTCTCTATAACACTGCTTTTCTTCTTACCCTTACCTATATTCTCCATATAACAAGTACTAATAACTTGTCCTTTAATAGAAACTATACCATCCTTAGTATCAAGTCTCATAAGCTCTAATCCAACACCTTTTATAACTAAATAACCCATAGATGTTTCAAGCAAAAACTCTTCATCATCAAAACTATCAATTTTTAATACCCCTGTAATATAAATACTCTTTCTTTCATTAATACTCATAGCATGACTACCACTTATAATTTCTTGTTTTTCCATAATTTTCACCACTTAAATATATGATACAAAATAAAAAAAATACCAATTTCTTGGTATTTAATAAACTAAATTATTCTGCAGTTTTGTATGCTTCTAAAATAGCCTCTTCAAACATAGTACGTGTCTCTGGATTAATTGGATGTGCTATATCTTTATAAGTTCCAGTAGGTGTTTTTCTACTTGGCATTGCTATAAACAAACCATTATCTCCTTCAATAATACGGATATCATGAACAGCAAAGCAATCATCGATTAATACAGATGCAATACCTTTCATACGAGATCCTTCATTTTCAATTTTTCTTACATTGACTGATGTTATTTTCATCTTCTTAAGCCCTCCTTAACAAGAAGCAAACAGCTTCTAAAATAATTGTATATTATAGAAAATAAAAATGCAACAGTTTTTGCTTATTTTGTAAGGTTTTACACCTATTTTATCTCTAAATTTCCAATCAAAACATCAGAATAAGCAAACGATCTAACAAAATCATTATCATTTGATCTTATAATAAAAACACAAGGATAAATATTAACTATCTTACCAGAAAACTTAACAACTTGATTTCTTGCCCCATTATACTTAAAATTAAGATTTTTATTAACATTAGACTCTATAAAATTTTTTACACTATCTAAAGTCATCTAGGATACCCCACATACATAGCACCATTAGTTATAATTCCCCCCAAACCATCCTTACCATACTTAGTTTTTTCTAAAATATCTAAAAGTTTTATAGGACTACTTTTTGAAGATAAACTAACACTAGAAGCAATAATTGCAGGATCTAAAGCATGAATATTTATTCTTTTAGGACTTGATGCAAAATTAGCACCAGCTTTAATAAGTTCCTCATAATCAGATTGACAAGCTCCCGCTATTATAATTAACTTTTCATGATCATTTTCATATTTTCTAGCATTCTTAACAGCATCAACAAACCATTTACTATTCCTATAATTATTTAAATCATAATAATCAAGATTTTCTTTATCATAATAAGAATCATGACCAGTTATAACTAAAACATCTGGATTAACGTCCTCTAAATACTTATTTATTTGATTAGAAACCATATCTTCCTTTATAACCAATCCATAAGATAAAATATTCATTTCCTTATAAAATTTCATACATCTATCTAAATAATCTTGATCTGCATCTATATGTAATATTTTACCAGGAAGATAAAAATATTCATCTCTATCTAACTTAATTAAATCACTAACCCTATCAATAAGCGTTGAATCCTCTTTTCTTAAAACTTCTTCCTTTTCTTCATATTTATTAAGATCTTCGACATTAGCATCCGCAATAAGCCTTATATTATAACCATTGAGTATAGCAACATTATCTTTAATATCAATAATTTTAAAAACCATATCGTTATTATAAGACTTTCTAGTTACTAAATCTCCAATTTTAAAAAGCATATAATCATCTCCAAATAATTATATGCTTTTACCTACTTAATAAATTACAAATTATTAGCTATATCACAAAATATATCTAAACTAAGTTGTTCAGCCCTTACACTTAAATCAAGATTATATTTTTTTAAAACCAAATCTATTTTATCTAAATCATAATATTTTAAATTATTCTTTAAAGTCTTTCTCTTAAACCTAAAACTATCTCTAACAAGTTTAAAAAACAATTCTTTATTTTTTAAATAATTTAAATTTTCTAAAGCCTCAAATCTTATAACAATACTATCAACATTAGGACTAGGAATAAAACAATTTCTACTAACAACAAAAAGTTTCTTTATATTAAAATAATAATTTAAATATACAGATAAAGAGCTATATTCCTTAGTTCCTACTTTAGCAGAAAATCTATCTCCGACCTCTTTTTGAACCATAACAGTAATAGCCTTTATATCTAAATTACTCTCTATTAACTTCTCCAATATAGGAGTAGTAATATAATAAGGTAAATTAGCAATAACGTATATATTTTTACCTTTATATTCCTCTAAATCTAAAGCTAAATTTCTATTTAAAAAATCATCAAATATAATTTTTTTATTACTATAATCTTTTAAATTAACTGCTAATATACTTTCAAGCTCCTTATCTATTTCATAACCTAATACATTATCATATAATTCACACAATCTTGAAGTAAGTCTTCCATCGCCACAACCTATTTCAATAACGATATTATTATCTAAAGGAGTAATACTAGTAGCAATTTTATTAACTATATTTTTATCCTTCAAAAAGTTTTGTCCATATTTTTTTTTAAAATTAAACATAAAACCACCAATTCAATTATACAATTATTCTATCAAAATAAAAAGTGGTTTCCCACTTTTATAATATTTCTACATCATCATCTAAAAGTTCAGTATTATCTTGCTCTTTGCTAACCTCTTCTATTTTCTCTTCTTCTTTTAGTCCTTGATTTAAAATTTCATCATAAGAATTATTAATCTCTTCCAATTCTTTTTCCTTATTATTTTCATTTAAAGAAGTAGTATCAGTAGTTTGTTCATTTTCAATAGCCTCTTCTTTTAAAACTTGATCATAAGAATTATTAATAGATTCTACCACTTCATTTTCTTCTAAAGGAACAATATTGTCATTCAATTCATTATTATAATTACTAAATTGATCATCAAACGATTCATTTTCTATAGCATTGCTATCTGGAATATCAATTACTAATCTATCATCCTTATTAATATTTTGAACATCTAAAGAATTATTATCTTGATTATCAATAAAGTCATTATTTTCTACAGTTTTAGGTATATCATTATCTCCTAAAATTAATCTCTTATCTTTCTTTCTAGGTTTATCAATATCTTTCTTTTTTCCAACTATTCTAAATAATTTTAATACATCATATATAGCAATACATAAACAAGGTAATAAAATAACAACAACCCAACCTGTTTTAGTAACTAAAAACTGTTGTATATAACCAGCTTTAGGTATCTTCACAACAACTCTACCTAAAACATTACCGCTAGGAACAGGAACACTATCTTCAACATTATTATTATCGCCCTTAGTTATATAATAATAAGTATCTTCTTCTTTATAAACATCTTTAATTCTATGTGTAATAGTTATACCACTACTATTCTTACCAGCTGAAATAAAAGTTATTACATCACCCTTTTTATATTTACCATCTACATTTTTATAAGTTATAATCATATCCCCAGCTTTTATATTAGGATACATACTTTGAGTTAAAATAGTATAAAAATTAAGTTTAATCTCTCCAACTCTATTTTGAGTAGTTAAATAACCAATACGTAATGCAAAAACCAATATAAATAAAGAAATTAAACACAAAAAAGAAAGCACAATTGTGGAAATAATTTTAGCAATTTTCTTAACTATTTTCATCACTATATCAACCCTTACTTTCTAATCTAATAAAATAATAACATAATATTTAAAAAAATTAAAGAAATATTATGCTAATTAGATATGCCAAAAACCAATAAAGCATTATCAGTTGTCTTTTTTGCAACTTGTTCTAAACTAACATTATATAATTTTGCTAAAAACTCCGCTACTAACAAAATATTTTTAGGACTATTCTTTTCTCCTCTTATAGGGGATAAATAAGGACTATCAGTCTCTAATACAATATTATCTAAAGAAATATTTTTTAAACAAAGAGATAATTTACTATTCTTAAAAGTAACTACTCCACCTATCCCTAATAAATAACCCATCTTTATATATTCTAAAGCAACCTCTAAACTTCCAGAAAAACAATGAATAATACCCTTAACATTATATTCCTTTAATATATTAATAGTATCATTAACTGCATCTCTAGAATGAATAACAACAGGAAGGTTATATTTTTGAGCTAACAAAAGTTGATCTCTAAACATTTTTATTTGTTCATTCCTATTTTCTTTTCCATAATGATAATCTAATCCTATTTCCCCTATTGCTAAAACCTTTTTATTTTTTATTTGATTTTCTAATAAAGAAAGAAAAGAATCATCATACTCTAAACACATATCAGGGTGATAACCTAAAGTTGCATATATATTGTTATATTTACTTACTAAATTTAAATTTTCTATATTTTCTTTTTTAGAGCATCCACCTAAAACTAAATAATCAACATTATTTTCTTTTGCATCATTTATTATTTTATCTATATCTTCATCATGTGCTAAATGACAATGAGTATCTATAAGCATTTAAACCTCCCAAAAAAAAGAATACCATAAGTGGTATCTTAAGCTAACTTCTTTAATTTGATAAAACTAAGTACTAACATAACAAAATAACTTATATCCAATATGCTTTTATCTAATATAATATTAGATATCAAAATACTTAAAATGATAGCACATAAAGATAACATCACAGCTTTTTCAAATCGCATTCTTATCTCCTTTGCTTTACCACATAAAAATTATTACACTAATTTTAAATAAACAAAATAAAAATAGTGAACTTTTTTATAAGTTTACACTATTTTTTACAAATTATTTGTCGATTTCTATTCTTTTAAATAAAACTTCCGGTTTTCCAACTCTAAATTCCTTTATTTTACCTATATCATCAAGTCCTTTTTCTGTAACTCCTAATTGTTCGAATATCTTTTCACTAGTAGTAGGTATAAAAGGTTGAAGTAAAATACTACATGTATGTATTGCTTGTAATAAATTATATAAAACTGTTTCTAATCTATCTTTATTGGCATCATCTTTTGCTAAACTCCAAGGAGTTGTATCATCTATATATTTATTACTATCTCTTAAATAATCAAAAATAACATCCAATGCATTATTAATCTCTAATTTTTCTATATAAGAATCTATAGTATCAGCTAAAGTAGAACGTTTCTCAATAAAAATATTATCTAAATCCCCATTACATTCTTTACAAGTAATAACTCCATCAAAATACTTATTAGCCATTGCAATAGTTCTATTAACTAAATTACCTAATACATTAGCAAGATCTCCATTAGTTCTTGTTATTAAAGCTTCTTCAGAAAAATTACCATCTTGTCCAAAAGAAACCTCTTTTAAAGCATAATATCTAACAGCATCAACACCATATAAATCAATATATGTTCTTGGATCCTTATAATTACCTAAAGATTTAGAAATTTTTCCTCCATCAATCTTTAACCATCCATGACCAAACACCTTTTTAGGAAGAGGTAAATCAAGTGCCATTAATAAAGCAGGCCATATTATGGTATGGAATCTAACAATTTCTTTTCCAACCAAATGTAAATCAGCTGGCCAAAACTTTTTAAATAAACTATCATCATCACTCATATATCCTAGAGCAGTAATATAATTAGTTAAAGCATCAATCCAAACATAAACAACATGTTTAGGATTAAAACTAACAGGAATACCCCATTTAAATGTAGTTCTAGAAACACACAAATCCTCTAGGCCAGGTTTTATAAAATTATTAAGCATCTCATTTTTTCTTGATTGAGGTTGAATAAAATCAGAATTTGTTTCATATAATTCCTCTATTCTCTTTTGATATTTTGATAACTTAAAGAAATAACTTTCTTCCTTTACCAAATGAACCTCTCTTCCACAATCAGGACATTTTCCATCAATAAGTTGAGTTTCTGTCCAAAAAGACTCACAAGGAGTACAATATAATCCTTCATATTCACCTAAATATATATCTCCTTGATCATATAATTTCTTAAATATTTTTTGAACAGCTTCTTCATGATAATGATCTGTAGTTCTTATAAACTTATCATAACTTATTCCTAAACATTTCCACAAATCTTGTGCATTTAAAATTATCTTATCAACATATTCTTTAGGAGAAAGATTTGCCTCTTTTGCCTTATTTTCTATTTTTTGTCCATGCTCATCTGATCCTGTTAAAAAGAAAACATCATATCCCTTTAATCTTTTATATCTTGCTATAGCATCTGCAATAATTGTTGTATAACAATGTCCTATATGAAAATTTGCACTAGGATAATAAATTGGTGTTGTTATATAATAATTTTTATTCATACTAAAACTTCCTTTCTTAATTATATTATAAAATAAAAAAGGTAATACCTAAGGACGAAATAAACCGTGGTACCACCTTAATTTATAGAATAAACTATCTTAAATATTTTAACGCATATCTGCGGATATTTCTGCTCCAAAACCATACCAAAAGTATTTATATCTATTTACACCAAACATAGACTCTCTTACATAAATAATCTTTTGCTCTTTTCTTCATTGCATTTAACATAAACGTATTCTAGCACAAATATTTCTATTATTCAATATATTTTCCCAAAAATTTAGCTGCAATACTAGCAGTTTTAGTGTAAAAACCATCCATTTTATGACCTTTAGTAACTATAATAAAAGCACCTATTGCATCACCACTAGCTATAATTGGAGATATAACATAACAACAACTTTCATATACTCCATCACTAAGTTCAAAATCACTTTTATCTTTAATAACTACTTCTTGTCTTTTATTAATAACATTTTCTATATATTTTGAAATATTAACATTTAAATACTTTTTCTTCAAATCTCCTGCTACAGCGACAAACTTATCATTATCCACAATCATAACATTCTCTTTTATAAATGACTGAACAGATTCAACATAATTCTTATAAAAATCTTCAAGACCTTCAAGCATAGAATATTTCTTTAAAATAATATTATCTCTATCCAAAAATATTTCCAAAGATTCTCCATCTTTAATTCTTAAATTCTTTCTTATTTCCTTAGGAATAACAATCCTTCCCAAATCATCAATTCTTCTAACCAATCCAGTTGTTTTCATATATTCCTCGCTTTCAACTATAATTATTCTTTGTAATATCTCAAAATTTATACATAAATAGTTCTTCTTCTATATTCAATTATAATCTTAATATAGCCACTTTTTAGCTGGTAATTTTTTCCAATAGTTAAACTATAGTTAAATAAATAAAAAAAGAGATATCAAATCTCTTCTAAAATCTTATTTAAATAAAATATAGGATGACAATCCAAAGCATTTTTATTAAGTCTTATATGGAATTCATTATGTTTATAACTAAAAATAAATTTATTAGATATCTTTATAGACTTAGCAAATAATTCCTCATAATTTATATCTTGAGAAACCAAAGAATTAACCACTAACTCTATATAATTATTATTTTCAATTACTTCTCTAACTCCTAACTTTTTACTTAATTTTTCAAATAATTCTTCATTCATATAAATAATTAAATCATCACTAAGTTTACCAAATCTATCCTCAAGTTCATCTTGAACTCTAAGCATATCATTTTTATCATTAATAGAATTTATCATCTTATGAATCTCAATCTTCAAATCTTCGTCACTTACATAGTTATCATCAACAAAAGTCGAAACATTAATTAGTGGTTGAGAATTATTATCATCACTATCTTCTACTTCTATACCCTTTAATCTCATTATCTCTTCATTAAGCATCTTCATATATAAATCTATTCCTACAGAATCTATAAATCCAGCCTGCTCAGCACCTAAAATATCACCAGCTCCTCTTATAGATAAATCCCTTGTAGCAATAGCAAAACCACTACCAAGTTCAGTAAAATCTTTTATAACAGAAAGTCTTTTAACTGCTATATCATTTAAAACTTTATTTCCGTCATACATAAGATAAGCATATGCCTGTCTTTCACCACGTCCTACTCTTCCTCTAATTTGATAAAGTTGACTAAGACCAAATCTATCTGCATTCAAAATAATTAAACTATTAGCATTAGAAATATCAATTCCCGTCTCAATAATTGTAGTGCATAATAAAACATTATATTTACCCTCTATAAAACTATTTACTCTTTCTTCAAGTTGAGACTTATTCATCTGCCCATGAGCAATTATAACCTTAGCATCCGGTGCCAAATATTCAATCTCAGTCTTCTTAACCTCTATATCAGAAACATTATTATAAAGAACAAAAATTTGTCCATCACGAGATAATTCTTTATATATAGCATCCCTTATAACCCTTTTATCATAAGGTAAAACATAAGTCTGAATAGAACGTCTATTCTTTGGTGGTGTTTCAATTAAAGATAAATTTTTAATACCAACCATTGCCATCTGAAGTGTTCTAGGTATTGGTGTAGCAGTTAAAGTAAGAACATCAATATTATTTTTCATTTCTTTTATCTTTTCTTTATGGGCAACTCCAAATCTTTGTTCTTCATCAATAACAAGTAAACCCAAATCATGAGTAATAACATCATCAGATAAAAGTCTATGAGTTCCAATTAAAAAATCCAACTTTCCACTCTTTAAATCCAAAAGAATTTTCTCAACATTTTTAGGAGTAGTAAATCTATTTAATATGCCTATATTAACAGGATAATTTTTAAAGCGCTCTAAAGCAGCTTCATACTGTTGCTTAGAAAGAAGAGTCGTTGGACATAAATACAATACCTGTTTAGAATCCATAATAGCTTTAAAACAAGCTCTAAAAGCAACCTCAGTCTTACCATAACCTACATCACCACATAAAATCCTATCCATAGGAGTATCGCTTTCCATATCCCTTTTTATCTCTTCAGTTACTCTTAATTGATCAGCAGTCTCTTCATATTTAAATTCACTTTCAAACTCTGTCTGTAACGTAGAATCTTTACTAAATTTAAATCCTTTATTCATACTTCTTAAAGCTTGAACTTTAATAAGTCTCTCTGCTTCATATCTAATCTTTTCCCTAACCCTTTGCTTAGTTTTAAGCCATGAAGTACTACCTAAAGAATTAATCTTAGGAGCATACCCATCCTTACCAGAATACTTACTAATAAGTTCAATCTTAGAAGCTGGTATATATAACTTATCTCCTTTATCATATAAAACCTCTAAATAGTCTCCTAAACATCCCTTTTTACTTAATGTTTTAATACCATTATATATACCTATTCCATGCGATGCATGAACAACATAATCTCCAATTTCTAGTTTATTTATATCTTTAATCCTTGTAGCAAATTTAAATCTCTGCTTATGTTTTTTTACCTTACTAGTTTTGTTAAATAATTCATATTCAGTTAAAAAAACATAATTATTAAAGATAAATCCATAACTCATAGAGTTTTTTATAATATTTATACAACCATCTTTTATATTATTAACATCTGTAATTAAAGCCCTTACCTTAACCTCTTCCATAAATCTATTAACATCAGTATTAGGTAAACTAATAATAACAGTCTTATCATCATTTATAAAATCATTTAAAGCTTTGCTCAAACTATCAATCTTTTCATAAAACAAAGGAGCTTTATTAACTTTAAAATCAAGAATCTTAGATAATTTCATTTCTAAACTACTATCAAAATCAAAATAATATAAACAATCATTATACTTTATCTCATCAAAACTCTTAAAAACAGAAATATCATCAATTTCATTAACTAAATTACTATAAGTTATTTTCTGTTGAATATAATCCTTAAAAACCACTATAGGATCATTCATATAATCAATAATAGTAGAATCATTATTCATATCATCTCTATTAGGATAAATAATAACATCATTAATATCATTTATAGATTTTTGAGTTCCAGCATCAAATTCCCTAATAGATTCTATAGTATCACCAAAAAATTCCAACCTAATTGGATTTTCTTTATTAATACAAAAAATATCAAGAACAAAACCATGAACTGAATATTCACCAGTCTTTGTTACAATTGAAACTCTTTCATAGCCACCATCATCTAGTTTTAAAATCAAATTATCTCTAGATAAATCATCATTTTTTGCTATATTTATTATATTTTCATTATATTCTTTTGGATTAGAAAACTTCTTCAAATATCCTTTTAAATCAGTCAAAATAACTTGATTATCATTATTTATTAAATCATTAATAATACCTAATCTCTCAGTCTTTAACTCTGAAGTTTTTAAAAAAGCATTTACAACATCATCAACTTGAAAAACTTTAGCATCAACATAATTATTAATACTATCATTTAATTTATTGGCCTCATATAAACTAGGAGTAACTATTAAAATAGATCTTTTCTTAATATCACGTAATTTTTTTACATACAAAGCAAAAAATTCATAGGTCATATTTACTAGACCCATGTTATTTTCATAATCAAATTGAACTATTTTATCATAAATATTCATTATTTCCTCCTAAAAGAAATATTAATTATACTTACTCATCACTTTTTCAAAAGAATATTTTAAATAATCATTTAATATATCTACACTTTGAACCAAAACTTTATCAACAATTTGCCTCTCATCATTACTAAATTTTCCCAAAACATAATCTTTAGTATCAATATTCTTATTATTAGATATTCCAATCTTAAGTCTTTTATATTCATTTGTATTTAGATTTTTTTCAATATTCTTAAGTCCATTATGTCCTCCACTAGAACCTTTATACTTTAATTTTATACATCCAAAATCTAAATCTAAATCATCATTAATAATCAAAATATCATTTATATCAATCTTAAAATAATCAACAAATCGCTTAATAACATCTCCAGATAAATTGATATATTCTTGAGGCTTCAACAACATTACTTCTACACCATTTATAATACTTTTATTGTAAAGACCTCCAAATTTTTCTTTATTAATCAAAATATTAAAGTTATTAGCATAATTATCAATCACCATAAATCCTATATTATGTCTCGTATTTTCATATGCTTTTCCAGGATTTCCTAACCCTACTATAAGTTTCATACTATTCCTCCAAAAGTTACCATATTATATCATAAAGCAAACTACTTTTCAACATCAACTATTTTTCCATCTTCAAGTTCAACCTTATATTTTCTATTAAATAAATCTAAATATATTACTTTTCCTACACCTTGAGATAACTTAACCTTATCCCCAACTTTTGGAAGACCCTTTTTATATTCAGGATAATTATCATTCTCATAAGATAAACAACACATAAGTCTACCACATGCTCCATTAATTTTCTGAGGATTTAACGCTAAATTTTGATTTTTAGCCATATTAATAGATACACTATTTAAATCTTTTAGGAAAGTCGAACAACATAAAGCTCTACCACAAGGACCTATTCCTCCTACTTCTTTTGCTTTATCTCTAACCCCTATTTGCCTTAATTCAATCCTTGTTTTATATATACCTGCTAATTTTTTAGCAAGTTCTCTAAAATCAACTCTATCATCTGCCAAAAAGTTAAATAAAAGTTTCTTCCTATCCAAAGTAAAACTTGCACTAAGTAAATTCATATCAAGATCCAATTCCTCAATAATTTTAATTGCATCATCCAAAGCTTTTTCAGCATCAATACAGTTTCTTGTATTTTGAGCTATATCTTTCTTACTAGCCTTTCTTAATATAGGCTTTAAAACAGAAGCCAATTTTTCAGGATCAACATTTATAAAATTAGTAACAACTTTAGCAAGCTGAACCCCTCTTTCAGTTTCAACAACCACTAAATCCTCTTTCTTCAATTCTATATTATCAGGTAAAAAATAATAAATCTTTCTTGAATCAGAAAAATTAACACCTATAACATCAATCATAATACACCTCCTAAATTTATAATAAAACTATCTATAAATAAATCTTTATTCACATTATACTTATAATCACCTATATACTTATTGATTATTTCTAATTTCTTTATAACCTTACAAGAATCATTCTTATCGGCTATTTTTCTAATTATATCTTCATCCTTTATATTTCTACTACCTTTATAATCATATAAATAATATAAAACATCCATATATAAATATAATCCATATTCTAAAATCAAATCAAAATTATTCTTAAAACGATAAGGATCATAACATATTACCTTAGAACCAATATCCTCAATATCAGAATAAAACTCCAATATCTCTGTCATATCATAATGTTCAATTAATTTATTTTCTAAATCATTAACTACATTATTATCAGGAATTAAAGATAAAACCTGACATCTAGAAACGATAGTATCAAGTAATAAAGAACAATTATCAACTAATAAAATAGCAATAATATCATCACTTGGTTCTTCTAAAAATTTTAACATAGAATTAGAAGATGAAGAATTTAATAAACTAGCATCTTTTATTACATATATTAAATATTTACCATATAAAGGTTTCACAGAAAACAATTTCTGTAAATCTACCATCTGTTCTTTCTTAATCATAGTCTCACTATCAATAATTTTAACATCAGGATAATTACCATCATCAATAGGTAAAGAAAAATCCTCCAATAAATATTTAACAAAATCAAGAGTCAAATCATATGCATATGAAACTCCATGTGTTTCAATCAAATAAGCATGAGAAACTTTACCAGTCCTTATAGAACTAGTAACAAAATTATAAAATAATGGCTGTTTATCAATATATTCCTTGTGCATATAAATACCTCTAAATACTATTTTAACATTTTTATAAAAAGAAAAAAAGGTATTATTACAATACCTATATAACAAAAACAAAAAAAATAATTAACATTATTAAACCAGGAATACCCAATAAACCCACAACTATTACTGTAATAATATTTATAGGTATCAAACATCCCAAAGAGCCAACAATTACATTATAAAGATATATTGCAAAAGGGGCCATAATAATGTTTTTTAATAAAGATATTAAATATTTCATACTAAATACTATGAACTAATCAATATTTAATACCTCTTTTCTATTATTTAAAGCAGATTCCAAAGTAAGAGAATCAACATATTCCATATCAGCACCAATTGGTATTCCACTAGCAATACGAGTTACAGAAACATTATACTTCTCCAAAATCCTCTTAATATATAAAGCTGTAGTATCTGCTTCAATACCAGATTTAATAGCTAAAACAACCTCATTTATACCATTGTTTTTAACTCTATCAACTAATAATGGTATAGATAAATCTTCAGGGCCTATATCATCAATTGGTGAAATAAGTCCTCCTAATACATGATAAAAGCCGTGGAATTTACCTAATTTTTCAAACAAAAACACAGATTTAGAATCTTCAACAACCACTAATACATTCTTATCTCTCGTATTATCAGAACAAATATAACAAACATCATCATCAGTTAATGTTCCACATATCTTACAATTTTTAATTTTATCTTTAACTCCTATAATACTATTACTAAACTCCTTAGCATCATCAGAAGAAAAATCCAAAATAGAAAATGCAAGTCTCTCAGCAGTTTTTTCACCTATTCCTGGTAATTTTTTAAAATTATCTATTAAATCATTTAAACTCTTAGGATACATATTACATCAAACCTGACATCATATTAGAATATTTACCCATTTTCTTCTCAGTTTCTGCATCAACTTTTTTAAAAGCATCGTTTAAAGCTAATAAAATCATATCTTCTAAAATTGATAAATCATCCTTAAGATCATCATCTTCAGTTATTTTAACACTAATAACCTCTTTTTTTCCATTAACAACAACCTTAACTAAAGAACTAACACCCTCAAAATTAGTTTCATCTATTTCCTTCTTTATATTTGTAATTTCCTTTTGCATATTTTGAGCTTGTCTCATTAAAGCTTGCATATTCATAATAAATCCTCCTTATTTTATCTCAACAACATCATTACCAAAAAGATTTATAGCATCAATAACACTACTAGAATCCTCCTTAACAGTAACATCATTATCTATTATATCATCATTTTCCAATTTTTCTTCTATATAATTATAAACCTTACCATTTTTTTTATCCTGAACAAATTGATTTCTTAAATTAATCCAATCCTCATCAGTAATAAAAACAATATTATAATACTTACCTTGAACCAAATTAAATAAAATCTCTATCTTATTTAAATTTTGTAAAGCACTATTAACAATAGTATCATAAGTAACAGAAATAATTACATCCTTATCTCCAGCTACCCTCAGATTTCCATCTAATAAATATGAAACAACACCAACAAATTCCTTATTATGTAAATAATCATTAAAACCATTCCACTTAGATTTTAAACTATCTAATAAATTCTTATTAGCCAAAGAAAAAGTATTATTAATCCTTACCTTCTGTTTTTCTAAATAATCAAAAACAGGTTTGTCTTTAGTAAATTCATTTACACTATTTTCATCATTTAACTTATCATTAGACAAAATACTTACATTTTCATCTTCATTACTAACTTTTTTTGTATCATCAACACCATTATTTTCAATTTTTATTTCCTGGGAAATATTTTTTTCCTCATTTTTATTCACTTCAATCATCTTTAAAACACATATTTCAGCCAAAATCTTCTGATTGCTAGAAAATTTCAACTTTCCTAAAGTATCCTCAATCAAAGAAACATAATCATATAAAACATTTGTTTGGTATAAATTATTTTCACCTTTTAAAGAATTAATAATTAAATCTTTAACAAATTCAAGCATATCATTCATTAACAAACTAATATTCTTACCTTTATTAACAATATTGTTATAAACTTCTAAAGCTTTTTCCAATTCACAATTATATATGTTGTTAAACAACTCAAATAATTTATCCTTTGATATCAAACCTCTTAATTCATAAAAATCATCAATAGTAATATTATCCGAATAACATGATAACTTATCAAGCATTCCTATAGCATCTCTCATACCACCATAAGAATATTTAGCAATTAAACTTAAAACATTTCGATCAATATTAATATTTTCCAGCTCAACAATTTGAGTTAATCTTTTAACAATATCCTCATCGCAAATTCTTTCAAACTCAAAACACTGACACCTAGAAACAATAGTTTCAGGAACTTTATAAAATTCAGTAGTAGCCAAAATAAAAATAACATGTTTTGGCGGTTCTTCTAACGTCTTTAATAAAGCATTAAAAGCCCCACTAGAAAGCATATGAACTTCATCTATAATATATACCTTATAATTAGAAACACTCGGCATAAGGCTAACCTTATCTCTTATTTCACGTATTTCATCAACACCATTATTACTAGCAGCATCTATTTCAATAATATCAGGATTATTTTTTTCATTAAATAAATTACAACTCTTACAAGAATTACAAGGATTTAAATCAACAGGATTTTCACAATTAATCAATTTAGCAATAAGTTTTGCAATACTAGTTTTACCAGTTCCTCTAGGTCCAGAAAATAAATAAGCATGTGAAATCTTATTGTTTTTAATAGATCTTTTTAATATTTCTACAATATAATTTTGTCCGGCCAAATCTTCAAATTTTGAAGGTCTATACTTTCTATATAACGCTAAATAACTCATATTTTGCCCCCTATCTAACAGTTTTATTGCTGTATATATAATATCACATCATAAACTCATTTTCAAAAAAATATTCTCTATGTTTCACGTGAAACATAGACTAAAATTACAAAAATAATAATAGGTTTCACGTGAAACATTATTCAACATATATAATTTCAAAAAACAAAACAATGTTTCACGTGAAACATTGTTATTTTCTTTTATTTATAAAAAAATTACCCATCATTTCTTTATATTTATATATATCTTCTAACTTATTAACATTAATCTTTAATTTATTATTATTAAATGTCTCATAATAATTAGAATTTAATAAATAATAAACATTTTTAATACGAGATTCTACAATAGCTCCCATACACATATTACAAGGTTCTAAAGTAATATAAATATCACAATCATTCAATCTCCATGTATTTAGCTTTTTACAAGCCTTTGATATAGCTAACATCTCTGCATGATGAGTAGCATTATTTGTTCTATTCTTTTTATTATAGGCTTTAGAAATAACTTTATCATTGCAGACTATAACACATCCAACAGGAATTTCATCATTATTATAAGCTTTAATAGCTTCTTTTATTGCTAAATTCATAAATTTTGAATTCATAAATTCCTCCATAAAAAATGATGCACACAATTAGAGGCTATTAAGGCTGCTGAATTCCTTCTCTGACCTGGTTCTAACATAACTGTTGCATCAGTATCTATAATATATTAATAAAACATAAATGTCAATTCAATGTTTCACGTGAAACATTGAAAAAAGACTTATTAACAATATTACGTAAATTACACCTAATTATTTCCCGGGAAATAATTTTATAAAAATAAAAAAGATGCCTAAGCACCTTATTTTATATGATTATATAGAATTTTATTCAGTTTGGTCATTTCCCAAAAATTCTTCCTCAACCTTTTTTGCTACAGTAACAGTTGTAACTTTTTGGTTTTCTTTTAAATTCATTAATCTAACTCCTTGAGTATTTCTCTTCAACGTAGATATCTTAGAAACATCAAGTCTAATAACTATACCATTATTAGTAGTCATTATAACATCTTCATCACCTTTAACTGATTTAAATGATACAATCAATCCATTTTTATCAGTAATATTTAAAGCTTTAACACCTTTTCCACCACGATGAGTCAATCTATATTCTTCAACATCAGTTTTCTTACCATAACCTTTTTCAGTTACAACCAATATTAATTCTGAGTTATTAACAATTTCAGCACCAATTACTTTAGAATTTCCCAATTCAATTCCTTTAACACCACTAGCACTTCTACCCATTAATCTAACATCATTTTCATTAAATCTAACCATTCTTCCATTATCTGAAGCAATAATAGCTTCATTATTCCCGAACGTTTGTTTAACACTGATTAATTCATCATCATCTTTTAAAGTTATTGCTATCTTACCATTATTTCTTATAGATTCAAATTCCTTAATACTAGTTCTTTTAACCAAACCACCTTTAGTAAAGAACATTAAACTATTAGTATCTTCAACATTATCCTTAGAAATAGGTATTATAGAAGTTATCATTTCCTCTTTAGATATAGGAAGTAAATTAACAATAGGTAATCCCTTAGATTGTCTACTTGCCTCAGGTATCTCATAACCTCTCATTCTATATACCTTTCCAAAATTACTAAAAAACAATATATCATCATGTGTAGAAGAAGTAACCAAAATACTTACATTATCCTCTTCGTTAGTTGTCATACCCTTAATACCAACTCCACCTCTATTTTGAGATTTATATGTATTAGTAGATAATCTCTTAATATATCCTTTATCAGTAAGAGAAATCATAATATTATCAACAGGTATTAAAGATTCATCTTCAATATAATCAATTGCAGTCATATCTATAGAAGTTCTTCTTTCATCAGCATATTTATTCTTAATTTCTAACATCTCATTCTTTATAATTTCTAATATTTTCTTTTCATCAGCTAAAATAGCTTTATATTCCGTAATAAGAGCCATTAAATCTTTTAGCTCTGATTCTATCTTGTCTCTTTCAAGACCTGTTAAACGTCTTAATTTCAATTCTAAAATAGCTTCTGCTTGAACCTCAGATAAACTAAACCTAGAAATTAATTTAGTTTTAGCTTCTTCATCGCTTTCTGCATTCTTAATAATACTAATAACTTCATCAATATTATCTTGAGCTATCTTATATCCTTCTAAAATATGAACTCTATCTTCTGCCTTTTTAAGATCAAATTTAGTTCTTCTTGTAATAACATCTTTTTGATGGTTAATATATTTAGCAATTATATCTTTAAGACCTAAAGTTTTAGGAGTTCCATCATCAATAACAAGTAAAATAATTCCATAACTCATTTGGAAATTTGTATGCTTATAAAGATTATTTAAAACAACCTGAGGATTAGCATCTCTTTTCAAAGTAATAGTAATCTTAACACCATTCTTTAAATCAGTATGATAATCACTAATACCATCTATAACCTTATTATGAACAAGTTCAGCAACCTTATTTTTAAGTTCTAATGTATTAACACCAAATGGAACCTCAGTTATAACAATAGTATGATGATTACCTTCTTCTTCTATTGTTGCTCTACTTCTTATAGTAATAGATCCACGTCCAGTTTCATATGCTTTCTTTATTCCAGAATTTCCTAAAATTATACCACCTGTAGGAAAATCAGGACCTTTAATATATTGCATTAATCCCAAAGTATCAATTTCAGGATTATCAATATAAGCTATACATCCATCAATTACTTCTCCCAAATTATGTGGAGGAATATTAGTAGCCATACCAACTGCAATACCCATAGAACCATTAACCAATACATTTGGAAATCTAGAAGGTAAAACAACTGGTTCCTTACTAGTTTCATCAAAGTTTGGAGTCATATCAACAGTATCTTTTCTAATATCCCTTAAAAGTTCCAAAGATATTTTAGAAAGTCTTGCCTCAGTATAACGATAAGCAGCAGCTCCATCACCTTCAATATTACCAAAGTTACCATGACCATCAACTAACATACATCTTTGATTAAAGTCTTGTGCTAATCTAACCATTGCATCATATATAGAACTATCACCATGTGGATGATAATGACCCATAACATATCCAACAGTAGTAGCAGATTTCTTATGAGGTTTATCAGGAGTATTTCCTTCTTCAAACATAGACCATAAAATTCTTCTATGAACAGGTTTTAAACCATCTCTTAAATCAGGAATAGCACGTGAAGTAATAACACTCATTGAATAATCCAAGAATGAAGTTTTGACTTCCTTTACTATATCATTTTCATCATGACTATCTCTTTCGTGGAAAGTTCCACCAAAATCATCATTTGTTATATTCTCTTCTATTTCTTTATTTTCTTCCATCAAAACTCACCTCCTATATATCTAAGTTTTCAACAAACTTAGCATTCTCCTCTATAAAATTACGTCTAGGTTCAACTTCATCACCCATTAACTTTTCAAAAATTTGATCAGCAGCAACACAATCATCAACTGTAATCTTTCTCAAAGTTCTCTTTTCTATATCCATTGTAGTCTCATTAAGCTCTTCTGCATCCATCTCTCCTAAACCTTTCATACGAGCGATTTCAGCACGATTTCTTACATTATCAGGTAATGATATTAAATAATCATCTTTTTCTTTCTCATCTAATACATATTTTCTTGTTTTTCCATGAGTTATTCTAAATAAAGGGGGTTGTGCTGCATACACATGTCCAGCTTCAACAATAGGTTTAAAAAATCTATAAAATAATGTTAATAATAACACTCTAATATGTGAACCATCAACATCGGCATCGGTCATTATTATAATCTTATCATAACGTAATTTAGATAAATCAAATTCATTTCCAATTCCTGTTCCAAAAGCAGTTATTATTGTTCTTATTTCTTCATTACCAAGAGCTCTATCAAGTCTTGCCTTTTCAACATTTAATATTTTACCTCTTAAAGGAAGAATTGCTTGAGTCATAGAATCTCTTCCCTTTTTTGCAGAACCTCCGGCACTATCTCCTTCGACTATAAATATCTCTGATACTTTAGGATCTTTACTTTTACAATCAGATAACTTTCCAAAGAAATTAGTAGTATTTAAATCACTTTTTCTTGTAATCTCCCTTGCCTTCTTAGCAGCATTACGTGCCCTACAAGCAAGCATTGCTTTAGTAACAATAATCTTAGCTTGATCCGGATTTTCCATTAAAAATCTCTCAAATCCTTTACTAAATACACTATCAGCTAATTTTCTAACCTCAGAATTACCAAGTCTTCCTTTTGTTTGTCCTTCAAATTGAGGATTAGGATGTTTACAAGAAATTATCATAGTAAGTCCTTCTTTAACATCATCACCTGTTAAAGATTCATCTTTTTCCTTCAAAAGACCTGATTTTCTACCATAGGCATTAATAACACGAGTTAAAGCTCTTCTAACACCCTCTTCATGAGTTCCTCCATCATGAGTATTAATATTATTAACAAAAGAATAAATATTTTCATTATAACTTGTATTATATTGCATAGCTACTTCAAAAAATACGCCATCTTCTTCTCCTTCAAGATGAATTATATTATCATGAATAGGTGTTTTACCACTATTAATAAACCTTACATATTCAGAAATACCACCTTCATACATAAAAGTATCACTAACTACTTCTTCATCTCTAAGATCAGTTAAAGTAAGTCTAAGACCTCTATTTAAAAATGCTAATTCACGAATTCTTACCTTTAAAGTATCATAATCATAAATATCACTATCAAAAATATCTGAATCAGGTTTAAAAGTAACTTCAGTTCCTGTTATATTTTGATCACAACTACCTATTACTTTTAAAGGTTCAACTGTATGTCCACCATTTTCAAATCTTATAAAATAAATATTTCCATTTTTATAAACTTTAACTTCTACCCATTTTGATAAAGCATTTACAACACTAGCACCAACTCCGTGAAGTCCACCAGATACCTTATATCCTCCTCCACCAAATTTACCACCAGCATGCAAAACAGTATAAACAGTTTCAACTGTGGAAATCTTAGTTTTAGGGTGTATATCAACAGGAATACCTCTTCCATTATCTTTAACAGTAACAGAATTATCTTTATTAATTGTAACCTCTATATGCGTACAAAAACCTGCCAAAGCTTCATCTATTGAGTTATCAACAATTTCCCATACTAAATGATGAAGACCTTTAACATCAGTAGTTCCAATATACATACCAGGTCTTTTTCTAACAGCCTCAAGTCCCTCTAAAACTTGAATATCAGAAGAATCATAATGTTCTAAATTTTCATTCTTTTCCATGTTTCTTACCTTCTTTTACCTTTCCATCTATTATTTCAAATATCTTAGCTTTTTCTATTAATTTTTTACCAATATTATTTAAATCAGTAGTAGTAATAATAAATTGTATATTAGACTTTACAAATTTAAGTAAATTCTTCCTTTTTTCCAAATCTAATTCACTAAATATATCATCCAGTAAAACCACAGGATAATTACCAGTAGATTCCTTAAAAATGGTTATTAAAGATAATTTAAAAGCTAAAATAGAAACCCTTTGTTGTCCTTGTGAACCATATAGCTTAATATTCATATCATCAATATAAAAATCAATATCATCCCTATGAGGCCCAAACAAAGTCATTTTCTTATTTACTTCATTATAAAAATTATCTTTATACAATTTCTTTATATATTCTTTATCATTACTATCAATACTTTTAATATATCTAACATTTAATCCTTTTTGTTTCATTATCTTTTCATAAATACCATCTATACTAGAATTTACAAAAGTAATAAATTTTTCTCTATAAGACATAACAACTAAAGCTCTATCAACTAAATTATCAGTTATTATATCCAAATAAGTTCTATCAATTTTTTCATAATTATTTTTCAAATACTCATTTCTTATCTTTAAAAGCTTATTATATTCATTAAGTACTCTTAAATAATTAGGAAACAACTGACATAATGT